>CAZCPI010000308.1:0-2653 GCA_964500535.1 uncultured Bacteroidales bacterium | reverse complement strand
TTAATTGATTTTTTACACCTTAAACAACTGTCTAAATTTTGGCGGACATTATATCTTGAGCAAAACGGTAAGGCAACAAATACTCGCAAAAATCCTCAAATGTAATGTCCTTTAACCATGGACAAAGCTTCCACATTTTAATTGAATTGTCAATATGAGCTATCAAGAAATCCGATTTCATTACCTCAATATCAAGAATCTTAGTTCCAAAAAATGTATATTCATGTATTGGAATTTGATATACAACACGTTTTATTATATTTGACATATTAGGATATATACTATCTGTTTCAGTAATATAATCAGATAAAGCTTTACTTTTAAAACTAAAATGTTCTGGCATTCCTGCAATCAAGAATTCTGCAGCTTTTAGGTGCATAGAATCTTCTTTTTTAAGACTATAATGTCTTAAAACTTTTTCAAGTTCCGCCTTGTTTTTACCACTTTGCATCAATGCTTTCCGAACAGGCTGTGGGTATTGACAAGAAAACAAGAATAAAACAATGGATAAAATGAATACTCTTGATACCTTGACAAAAAATATTTTTTTAGACATCTGAATTGTTTATTTACATTTTACAATAGTCGTATCAATCCATATTATAATACATTACTGGTTGCCCATCATTACTAACCGATTCAGCACTAATGCGTATTGTTCGGCAAGTGGAGTTATTAAAGAACTTAATGTGCGACCGGCCAAGGCTGTTGGTGCGAACGTCCGGATCCCAATACAGTGTGCGACGATAATCTCTTTGTTCTGGCAAAACACCGCTGCTGTAATCCGGATGATAGGATTCATATACCTGAGAATAACCCAATAGATTCACATGACGACCTTTGTAAACAGGAATGTAACTATTGTCCAAAAACGATTCATAGTTTATGATAAAGTCGTTGGTATAACTTTTCAAAACTTCCTTTAAGCTGTATGGCTCACGGCCATCCTTATCGGAGTAGATGCTGATTTGTTTTACATGCTCTAGGGTTAGAAATTTAACATATTTAAGGGTGTCAGGAATTTTTGATGAAATCACATCTGACATACCTGCTCCTCTTACAGAGAATGGATTCAGATACAAAAGGCAATCTTCTGCTGTAATAATATCTGGAAAGGTTAAAGAATCATGTACATTTTCTTTATCTATATATTCAGGATTTTCTAATCTTCTATTTTTTAATTCTGCATAGGTGCCTCTCAAACCTAGTTTCACGCTGGCCAGCACTCCGATAGTATTCTTGGTTACATTTCCCCAGCCCATTCCGATATCCGTCTGAAGATTGTATTCTTCAAACGGGTCCAACACAATGGCCGGCTGGTTGTAATCCATGCCGCGCAAAATCTTCCGCCCACTTACTGTAGCTTCGGGCAATTCAAAAGAATAATCGGTTGCCGCCAGGGAACGAGCCAACTCAGGAGCGTCTTTGAGCAATTCCCGATTGTCATACTCCGGAATGTTTTGTTCGTGAAAAGAATATAGTTTTGGATAGGGTGAATATACCCTGTCCAGAAAAATAAAATATTTATGCCAATGACCACCTTCTAACTCGTATCCCAGATAATCCTCAAAAAAATCACCCGTGTTTTCCTCTGCTTTTAAAAATGAATCTAACTTTTTCTGTAACCATGTCGTTTTTAAAGTAGTGTCTCTTTTCTCGTTTACCTTCAAAAACAAGTTGGCTGTTCCGGTGTAATCAGGCAGTGCAAAACGAAACCGTCCGTCTGCATCTGTGGTATCTACGCCATGCAATTGCTGATTGCCGATAAACAAGGTAACATCTATTGGTTTATTTGGCTGGACTTCTTTCTTGAACAATGGGCTGTAAATTGTTCCTTCAAGCCTCAAGTTCTTTTCGACCTTGTACTGTGGTTTGAATTCCACTGCACCAGACATCTCTTCCCAATTGTAACGCCTCCAGCCCTGAACAAGCAACAGCAAATCCAATTCAGCGTGGCGACTTTTGTTCTCTTTGGTAAAGTAGTATCCAGGATCGTAAATAAAACCATGTAAATCGGACGAGAGCAGCAGGTTTGTTCGAATATCTTCCATCCCATAGGTCAGGTCTTCGTTTTCCTGATCACGGATGGCAAGGGAAAAACTTTGTGTTAAAGCTTGTGTTTCGGTTTCGTCTTTACGGGTGACCTTGAAATCCAGCTCAATCTCCTGATAAGGCTCGTATATATTTTCCAATCCTTCCACTTCTATACGGTATGCTTCGTACTCATGGTGATTGACAAACACTAAACGTTCTGAATAGACTTTTCCCGAGGCATTGAACAAAGTTACCTGGTTTACCCCTGTCGGCAGGTCTTCAGGAAGAACTTTCAAGGTGTATTCTCCTATGCTGTCGGGAACAAAGCAGCGGAATACCTGAGGTTTACCTCTGCAGCTGATGCACAATCCTAAGCGTTCCGTCGGTAGATCGGGGCTTTTTGTGACTTTCACATAAAGGGTCTTTCCGTAGGAGTAGTTTACATTCATCACATAGCCCTCTCTGAGCACTTCGGGTAGATCAAAGCGATAGGTATAGCCTTTGTACTTAACTTTTACGTTCTGTTGTTCGGAACGTTTCCGGTAAGGTGTCAGGTAAAAGTCTCCTTTGCCGCGATGACGGGTCTTAAAGTCGGTGAGTACTTTGCCGTCGGCATTAT
>CAZCPI010000307.1:0-2668 GCA_964500535.1 uncultured Bacteroidales bacterium | reverse complement strand
CCTGCTTAAGGGTTTCACTTGAAGCATAATATTTTTCAAGAGCAGATTTTGCATTGAACCACGCCTGCTGGATTTCTTTATACAGCGTCTTTTTAGTGTTTTCAACATCAAGCTCAGCATTCTTCAGGTTGTTTTTAGCAATTCTGATCGAATTTTTTGTATCAAATCTGTTAAAGATTGGAATACTCAAATTGAAACCAAAAGCAGTTCTTGAATTTTTATCAAGTTGATCTTTGAATGAATTATCGAGATCAGGGTAAAATCCATTAGAATAGTTTGCGCCAAATGATAAGCTTGGATAATAACCGCCTTCAGCAACTTTCAGACTTTTTTCACTGCTTTTAAGTCTGTACTCCGAGGCTTTGACACTAGACTTGTTTTGCTCTGCAAAGTTGTAAATCTCATTCGCATCAGAAATCTGAAGTCCAAGAATATTCATGTCTATCTGCGGGGTAACTATATCAAAACCATTCCATTCTTTTAGCTCCAGCATTTGTGAAAGGTCAAGTAGTGAGAGCTGCAGATTGTTCTGGCTTTCAGAAGCTGTCTGTTTATTTTTGGCATGTGTTGCTTGTATCTCAGAAACCTGTCCCTGAGGAATCTTGCCAAGATCAGCCATATTCTGATATTTGCTTACCTGATTTTTGCTGAGCTCCACCTGCTCAAGAGCAATCTGATAGATTTCCTTATTGTACAATACCTGTAAGTATTGAGAGGCAATCCCGACTGACATGCTTTCCTGGGCTTTCTTCAAATCTTCAAGTGATGCTTTCAGATTGAATTCCTGAGCTTTAATGCTGTTGCTTATCTGAAAACCATTGAATACGCTTACCGATGTTGATAAACCGGCCGAATATGACTGCGAGTTTTTATTTTCATATACACCGAAATTGTTCATTGATTGTCCGAAACTCATCGATTGTGATCCGTAAGCTGAAACACCAGGCAATCGTTGATTCTTAGCCTGTTCATAACGGATGGCTTCATTTTCGGAACTTATTTTAGCAGATTTCAGACTCAGGTTCTGTTCGATTGCATGATTGATGCATTCTTCCAGTGTCCATTTTTTTTGAGCAATGCTGCTGCCAGTTAAAGCAAAGATCAACAGCAGACCTGCAATTATTCGTTTCATACGTTATTTTTTATTTTTTGTTTTTCTTCATGTCAATCACAGCGCCGCGAATTTTCTCCTTAACCTTGAGACCGCTGGTTACTTCAATGTTTATACCATCAGACAGACCAGTCTTAATAACTCGTTTTTCAAATGTCTGAGGTTTTTCGGTTTTAAGGATATTTACAAAAGCTGTATCTTTATTAAACTCAATTACACTTTCAGGAACAGTTATAACATTTTTGACATTCTGTAGAATAATTTCTGCATTGGCACTGTAACCGGCACGTACGAATACATTTGATGGTATTTTTGCTGCAGCCTTTATTTCAAACATTATTGCTCCGCTCTCTTCAGTTCCCTTCGGTGAAATATATTCAAGCTTTGCATCAAATTTTTTGTCATTAAGTGCACCTATACTCAGGACTAACGGCATCCCTTCATGGATTCTGCCTACCTCGGTTTCATCAACCTTACCTATAAACAACATATCATTCATGTTTGCTACAGTTGCAATTGTCGTACCCTCATTAAAGCTGTTAGTCTGGATAACTGAATTACCTACTTTTACAGGAATGTCAAGTATCATACCATCTATAGTTGATCTTACCAGCGTGTTACTTTGTGAACCGGCTTTTTTGGTGATACCATCTTTTACAAGATCATAGTTATCTTTTGATGCTTCGTATTCTTCTTTAGTAGATTTGTAGCTGACAGAAGCTTTTTCCATTTCTTCTTTTGAAATGACTTGCTTCTCAAATAGCTCTTTCTGACGTTTGAAGTCTGTTTCAGCCTGTTTAAGATTGATTTCTGCAATATTCAGTCTTGACTGTGCTGAATTCAAACTGACCATGTCAGGTATAACCTTGATTTTTGCAATAACCTCATCTTTTTTCACGTGTTCTCCTGCTTCCTTATAAAGTTCAGAAATGATGCCTGCTATCTGAGGTTTGATCTGAATTTCATTTCTTGCTTCCACTTTACCTGTGGCAACTGCTTTTTTCTCAATGTTACCTTTTGCAACAGTCACAATTTCATATGTCTGAACAACAGGTTGAGATTTTTTCCATAAAAATACGAATGTCAGTCCGACAACCGCAACAAGTGCAACTAACAAAAAGATTCTTAAAATTTTTTTCATTGTTCAAGTGTTTTTTATTTGATTTTGATATTATTCTTCGCTTAAAGCTTCGATTGGTTTGATTTTCATTGCTCTGTTTGCAGGGAGCATACCTGCCATCAATCCTAAAAGTATCAGTATGAATGATGCTGATAATGCAACGTTAAATTTGATGATGATGTTTTTTATAAATACACCGCTTTCGGCAGGCATATTATTAATTATATTATCTGCTACAGAGAGTATTCCCACGCCAAGACTCAATCCGATGAAACCGGCAATAGCAGTCAGAACCAAACTCTCTTTTAAGATCTGTGCAATAATATCTTTTGGTTTCGCACCCATAGCTCGTCTTATACCTATTTCTTTGGTTCTCTCCCTGACTGAAACCAGCATAATGTTACTTACACCAATTGCTCCAGCCAGCAAAGTGCCGA
>CAZCPI010000306.1:0-2669 GCA_964500535.1 uncultured Bacteroidales bacterium | reverse complement strand
CTATCGAATAATCAGATAAAAGAGGTGTAATTACCGGAACAGTCACACCGGAAAACTTTTTATGCATGGTATTAATAGGTGTTAGCGTAAATTTACTTGATAAATCTGATGTTCGCAGTTTTGTTTTCAATTGTATTTAATACAAGGAAGTATGATCCTTTATTCAATGAGGATACATCAACCTGCTGTATATTATCTCCAAAAGTATTACTTATACACTTGCCTGAAATATCTAAAATGCTGTAAGATTTGATACTTTCAGGACTGATAATATTTAAAGTATTAACTACTGGATTGGGATAAATCCCGATACCTGTGTTTGAAACTCCTTTTAATTCGTTTGGTCCGAATTCAATATTTTCTCCGACAAGCGAATTCAAATATACTTCAAGAGCAGTGTAACCGCTTGTCGACAAAGTATTTCTATCATCTGCATTATTTGGGTTCAAACCTTTTGCAGTTTCCCAGGCATCGTCCATACCATCATGATCATTGTCGGTGATGATATTGTATGTATTATATTCCGGATAACCACCGACTGCAGAAGGTTTATCAATTATGCCCTTATTTGTACCAATCGTACCACTTCCTGAAGCTGTTCCGGTCCTGACTTCATTGATAATTCTTCTGTCAACAGTATCCCGTGGAAACGCTCCGGCTCCTGCAAGTACGCTTGAATAGGCTTCAATCGCAGTTTGGGTTTTTACCGGATATAAAACCTCAAACGGTGTTGTTGATATCAGAGCAGATTTTGCAACTCCTTTCGCAATATATGCAGAGGCATCCAGACCAAGTGTATTATCAGAATTTTTTGCTGTATTTGCTGATCCCTCCATAATATTCCCGCTCATATAAAATTTAGCAATCTGATTTACATTTTGTTCAGCATTAAAAGACGCCTGAATAAAATATGAGGATGATGTCCCTGGTCTTGCAGGACCCGGTTTATAATAATTGTTTACCCAATTTGCCACATGACTTCTGCCTGAAGCATCAAAATCTGCGCCGTAAGGAGAGTTTTCCTTTCCCCAATTGTAGTTTACATTATTCACATAATCATATTTTACATTAATGTCGTTACTTCTGGCACCGTTAACACGTGGAGTACGATTATAATTATGAGCTAATAAATTATGATGAAAAGTACAGGTCTGACCACCCCACTGACAGCCATATCCGCGGTTTCCTTTGGGATGGCCGGCAGCATACAAACCTTCATGGAGCAGGCACCATTGAATAGTTGTCATCTTGTTGTCATATATAGTCATGTTCTCTTCACATGACCAGCCAAATGTACAATGGTCAATAATAAAATTTTCAGCATTTTCTATTCCAATCGATCCGCCTTCAGTATATGTTATATCATTTTTAAGACCTATTCTGAAACGTATGTGACGTATAATCATGTTCCTGCTGCCCCCAAGATTGACTTTTGCTCCTCGTATGCAAATACCATCTCCTGGTGCTGTCTGACCTGCCCAGGTAGTTCCGGCAGTTCTGCTGCTTCTCAGATCTGCAACAAGATTGATTACTCCTGAAACTCTGAAAACTATTGTCAATGGTTCGCTTGAGTATTGTTTAAGCGCCCAGCGCAAACTGCCCTGAGTATTACCGTTAGCATCATCAAGCAGACTTGTCACTTCTACTACTCTGCCTCCGCGACCTCCGGTTGCATACATTCCATAACCTTCAGCCGTAGGAAAAGCAGGTGTTGCAGAAAATGCAACAGTTGAAAAAATAAAAACCAGTACCGTCGAAACCAAAATATTCTTAATCATAGAAACTATTTTTTACATTTTATGATGTCTGCCCTATCTGTATAAGGGATAAGGCAGAACTAAATAAATCATTCAGCCAATGGGTCAAAAGTGCCACTGCTCCATCCTATTGTCTGAAGCAATCTGCCTGAATTAGAAAACATGGCTGAAGGTATCGGCAAGAAATAATAATCGGGAAGATATTTAATACCAAGACTGGCAGCATTTGGATTTGAATCCATTTTCTTAAGATAAAATGACAGGAAATAATTGTAATAATTTGAAGTCGTCAGTGTTAATGTGTCTTTATTGGCTGCCAACCAGTCTTTTTGTGAAGATTTTGGTGCATTGTCTACAGCCCTTCTTCTCGTGTCATTTAATTTCAGAGTTGTTGTACTAAGATCCCTCGTATACATCATTCTCCTCCTCAAATCCCAATATCTCTGATTTTCAAATGCCAATTCAATAAGTCTCTCATTAATTATCAAATCAAGCATATCAGTTTTGGACAAATTATCGGCCACGCCATACAATTTTGAGGCATCACTTCCTTCAATAATACCTGCCCTTTTTCTTAATGTCCTGATCATTTGAACAGACACATCCTTATGGTTGGTTTCATTTGCACATTCAGCAAGATTTAACATAACTTCTGCAAATCTCATTTCTATCCAATCTATTTTACCATTTCCCAGGGTTTCAGATAATAGACCTGCATCCTGAGCTTTACAACAATAAAAACCGGAATAAGCTATACTTGCCTCACTGTTTGTTCCAAGATAACACCATTGTTTTCTTCCGACTGAACCACTCATGTTCCATATTTCTCCGTTATAAACTAAAGTCTGATAGAAACGTGGATCTCTGTCAATCCAATAATATTTATCTTTATAACCAGATCTGGTTTCTGTA
>CAZCPI010000305.1:0-2686 GCA_964500535.1 uncultured Bacteroidales bacterium | reverse complement strand
CTGAAAAGAGTAGAAGAACCTGGAAAAAGATTTCTGTATAGTACGGGAGAAGCCTGTCTGGAGGGATTTGTCCTTAATGCCGCACTAAAAGGTGAATCTTTGTCAAATTATCTCTCAAGAAAAGTATGGGCGACGATGGGTATGGAATCAGATGGATACTGGTTGCTTGAATCACCTGACGGGATGGAATTTGGCGGAGGAAATATTAGCATGACTCTTCGCGATTACGGCAGATTTGGCATGTTCATTCTAAAAGATGGAGTTGTGAATGGTACTCACGTGTTACCTCAGGGATGGACAGACGAAGCCGGAAAACCTGCCAATGATTCCCCTCAATGCGGTTACGGTATGATATACAGCACTTTTAATAAAGCTGATTATCCATATGATTACCCTTTGGGTTATGGCTATAATTGGTGGTCGATGCCCGAATCCGAATGGGGTCCATGGAGTGAATTGAATAATCCGGACTGGTGGGGTTCTGATGCAATTGGAACACCTACCGTGAACTTTCCCAATCTGACAGGTACATTTGAGGCTCAGGGGGTCTTTGGTCAGCTTATCCATATTAACAAAAAGGAAAACATGGTTACTGTGGTCTGGAGTACGTGGCCGGATTCCTGGTCAGATCCTAAAGAGTACGAGATGTATTGTTTCATTAACGCAGCTACAGGGTATTTAAAGAAATAACTATTCTCCCATCTTTGTCAGGTAAAAATTAAATATCACCTTACTCCCGATAAAGTTTCATCAAAAAAAAGGGCTACTCATAAGAGCAGCCCTTTTGCAATAATAATAAACACTTAAAATAGATTACAGGATAACTTTGGTTTTTTCATTGCCGATTTTGACTATGTAAAGACCTTTGTTTAATGAGTTAAACATGTTAAGACCTTCAGCAAGACGGGTAGCAAACACCCTCTTACCTGTAATATCAAACACTTCCATTACTTCAGCCTTAACAGCATTTACAAACAATACATTACCTGAGGTATAAATACCATTCAAGGACTTAACAGGTTTCAGAGCTAAAGGATCTTTAGGCGTATAAACAAATCCTGAAATACCCATCTTGGAGCCTTCGCTGAAGAAATGATATGTTTTACCTGCAGCAACAGGAATCTTGTAAGCAGTATCAGCCTTAACAGCCACGGTGAAACCATTATAATTGGCCAAAGCGACAGCATCTTCGGTGATATAAGATTTCTTACCAGCATTAACGATAACAGCAGCTTCAAGAGTACCTTCAGCAGCTACTTCAAACTTGTAGAATGTACCTGTAACAGGAGGCAGACCAGAAGAAGAGAAGTTGCCGCCGTTAGGATCTTTTGGATTACCATTACCATTAAGGTTACCAATATAAGTTACTCCATTGATTACCCTGGTCGCGGCAGCCGCTGTCCAAACATTACCTGTACCACCAAGAGTCAGCTTAATACCCGGAACACTTTCGATTACCTGACCCGGAGTATAACTCTTGACAGGATCAACTCTCCAGCTTGCACCTCCAAGGTCTTCAGCCATAAGAACTACAATTTTTGAGATATATAAATACTCATAAGATTTATCTGATGTTGAAACAGCAAGTAAATTACTTGTTGGATCAGCAACCCACCGAACATAAACGGTATCCTGATCGTTGGCAGCAGCAGGCAAAGAGCCGTTAAGCTTGAACCATGATCCAAAACCGGTTTCACCTTCAGCAGGCAGAGAATCTTTTGCAAAATCAATATAATCCTTACCATTGAGTGAATACTGCATTTTCTGAATCCTGTAAGCACAGTTGTCTGAACCAATTGAAGAAGTCACCTTCAAACCGCTACGACCTTTTGTCGAGAATTTGATGAACAAATAATCGGGATTCGCAAAGTTGGCAGACGGAGTCTTGCGTAAAACACAGTTATTTAATCCTGTCAGCGTAAACTTGTTATTACGAGTCTGGAAGTCTTTAGATATAGTATCCTTACCAACATAATTCATTATACCCGTATTAAGAGTATCAGCATAATGGTTCGCTACCAGATTTGAAAATTTCTGATTGTTTGCTGTAATATTACAGAAGTCCCATGCCAGCAGATAAGGAGCTTGTTCAAAGTTTGCAGTCAGAGTCAGATTATCCTTTATAGTATCTTTACGGACCATTGTCATGATGCCGTCACTCCAGCCTTTGAAAGTATTGATTGCATGATCATTGAGAGTGGTTGTAATCACATCACCAACATAATAAGTGGTCTGTACCGGTGCGATCGAGTATGAAGCTGTTGAAGTCCCCTTCAGATTTACAGTTACTGTACGGGACATAAGGGCTTCATAATGTGCAATAAGATTTGTATTGCTGTTAATCTGGAACTTATAAGGATTTTGGGTTGAAACCACATTACCCAAAGCATCCTGCCAGTTCTTGAAAGTATAACCTACAACAACAGTTGATGAAACAGTTACAGAATCACCCTTTTCAAATACACCTTTCAGAGGAGTAACCACTGCTTCAGGTATATCAGCAGAAGCAGTGAAGTTTACAGGATTATTATATGTAAGAACCCATCTCGGATCACCTATTGGTTTGCCGTCTTTGCCGGAAGTAGCAAGCTTTGAAGTAAACAGATAAGAATAGTTACCGCCCTGAGGATTCGTAAAATCAGACATTGAAACGCCAAGGTCGGCCCTGGTGTACTGAGGAACAGTA
>CAZCPI010000304.1:0-2701 GCA_964500535.1 uncultured Bacteroidales bacterium | reverse complement strand
AAATGAGCTAAGCCAACTCCTGAATTGACTTTTGTCATACTTAGCATGTCCAAAGCTACAAGAATTATTGCAATATATTTCAATTTTATGTTGCCAAGCATAAACAAACTTATGTTTTCATCAGGTTTGTATGCTGTAACTGCCAGACATACAGCCATTGCTGAAGCTGAAGCACCAATCAAAGGAGACTGATCAGCTGCGTTACTTAATCCCGGGAAAAGCAAATATCCTGCAATAAAAAAGAGAGCTCCTGCCAGCCCACCTGTGAGAAAAATTATATTAAAGGCAGATTTGCTAAACCATTTTATAAACAAACCACCAAAGAAATAAATCATGAAAAGGTTCATCAATAAATGTGACAATCCGAAATGGACATACATATATGTAAATGCTGTCCATGGCTTAGCCAGGAAGTTATCAATGCCGGCGGGCAATTGTAACAGATTTAATAGTAGTGAACCATCTGCACCAGTCATACCCATTACAGCGTAAACAATCCTGATAAGCAGAAAAATACCTGTCAGAATAAAAATATATCTGACAGCTGCATTTCCTTTCAAATACGCGTTTTTAATTTTATCCCATAAAGAAGCCATTCCCTATACCTTTCTTTTTCCAGTATCTTATCAAAAAATAACCAAATAACATTCCACCTAAATGTGCAAAATGTGCCACATTGTCACCCGAGAAGTTTGCAACACCGGCAAACAATTCAATCAGACCATATCCTATAACCATATATTTTGCTTTAATGGGTATCGGTATGAACATGATATAAAGTGGAGCATTGGGAAACAACATTCCAAAAGCGAGTAATATACCAAATACAGATCCTGATGCACCTACGGTCAGCATATTGTTAAAGAACATTTCCTTCGCTGTAATAATAGAGCTGGTGGAATAATTAATACCTTCCTGTACGTTCAAATAATGAGACAGTGATGAAATGTCATTGTTAACAAGGTAAGCATTAATTGATTCAACAAATGGTCTGACGTTGATATACCATGTAACCTCCTGTATTAATCCGGCACCTACACCAGTTACAAGATAATACAATAGAAACCGTTTTGGTCCCCAAACCTGCTCAAGGACACGACCAAAAACATAAACCGCGAACATATTGAAAAAAACATGCCCGATGCCGTGAGTATCATGCATGAACATGTAGGTAATCAACTGAGTAGGCAGAAATTCCTTAGATTGGAAATAGTGTAATCCAAGATAATTCTGTACATCTATACCTGTCCTGCCAAGAATAACTGTGGCGAACCAGGCAATTAAATTAATTATTATAAGGTTTTTAGTTACCGTTGGTATGGAAGACAAAAAACCATTTGAAGAACGAAATTGTGACATAATGTATTATAATGCATTTAAAAAATTATGGCAAATACCATGCCAATTTTTTTTACTCTCCACAAAAGTAATAAATGTAAGAAAATTCTTATCAGTTATCACAAACTGTATTTTAAATATTATACCTTTCTTGTTGTAAAACAAAAAATTAACTCTATTTTTGCATGAACTGACAAAACACCGGATATATAATTTTTTTAACTTCCAATAAATATCTACCCATGAATAAAGCACAACTTATCAGCTCTATGGCTGAAAAATCTGGTTTAAGTAAAGTTGATTCTAAAAAAGCTCTCGAAGCTTTTATTTCAAGTGTTTCTTCTTCCCTGAAAGATGGTGAAAAGATTGTATTAGTAGGATTCGGTACATTTTCAGTTGTTAACAAAGCAGCTCGTATGGGTATTAATCCCGCAACAAAGAAACCTATCAAAATTGATGCAAAAAAAGCTGTAAAATTTAAAGCCGGTTCAGAATTGTCATCAGAAATCTAAGTTTGCAACATTTCTGATTTTGAGTTAACTTCGCGCCCAAAACAATTTAATATGACTATTTTACAAGTCCTTGAAAATAAATTAATTGAGGCTATCGGTATTTTATATGGTTCAAAGGTTGATAATAATCTGATTCAAATACAACCTACCAAAAAAGAATTTACGGGTGATTTTACGATTATTGTATTCCCTCTTACCAGAGTTTCAAGAAAGAAACCGGAAGAAACCGGAGAAGAACTGGGCAAATGGTTAACCGAAAATACTGAACAAATAAAACAATTTAATGTTATCAAAGGATTTTTGAACATCTCCCTTGATGACTCATTCTGGATTGAATCTTTAAATGATGCATCAGGATGTGAAACTTTTGGAATTATTCAACAGTCAGAGAATTCACCACTGTATATGGTAGAATTTTCTTCACCAAATACAAACAAACCTCTTCATCTTGGTCACGTAAGAAACAATCTGCTGGGTGACAGTCTCTGCAGGATTCTTGAAGCAGACGGGAAAAAGGTAATCAGAACCAATATCGTAAACGACAGAGGTATCCATATTTGCAAATCCATGCTTGCATGGCAGAAATGGGGCAATGGAGAAACTCCTGAATCTTCCGGTAAGAAGGGAGATCATCTTGTAGGTGATTATTATGTTGCTTTTGACAAACATTATAAGCAGGAACTTAAAGAGCTTGAATCCTCAGGCATGAGCAAAGAGCAGGCTGAAGCTTCATCTACACTCATGGCTGAAGCCCGTGAAATGTTATTGAAATGGGAATCCGGTGACAGCGAAGTTCGCAACCTATGGGCAAATATGAATTCCTGGGTTTATGCAGGTTTCGACGAAACCTA
>CAZCPI010000303.1:0-2702 GCA_964500535.1 uncultured Bacteroidales bacterium | reverse complement strand
AAGTTAATCGCGATAGCCAAGGAATACTCTTATTCTTCTGCGCAGATGGACAGAGCGTTACGAAATTCATGCAAATTGAGGGCAATGGAATCAGTTTAACAAAAAATTTAAGCATAATGCATTTATTAATGAAAACAATAAAATATATCATCTTTTTTTCAATTTGCTTCGTAATTTCGTGCACAACTTCATTACCATATTCCAGTTTAACTAAACATAACCTGAGGGAAATTTTAAGCACTTACCCCAAGCAGCAAGACCATCCCGATACAGCCGCCATCGCCCTTCTTTCATATTCCAAAATAGAGATGTTAAAGGACGGAACACAAATTGCTCAGCATATTAAAAGGTTTAAGATATTCAATGAAAGAGGATATCATCTTGCAAAAAAATCAATTAGATATCGGGAAGGATACGAACAGGTAAAGATTTTTTATGCAAACACGATCATGTCCGATGGAACCATCGTGTCGCTGGACAAGAAAGACATAAAGGATTATTCTCCGTATTCAGAAGACGAACTCTATACGGATATAAGAGAAAAAAAATTTACAATGCCGGGTATAGAACCGAACTGCATCGTTGAATATGCTTATGAAATAACATCCGTTAAACCCACACTACCCTATGATTTGTTTGACTATGTTTTCATCCAACACCGTATTCCGTTAAAGGAAAACATTTTGGAAATCATTCTGCCAAAAGGCAGAGCATTACAGATGGCTTATTTCAAGACCGACATGAAGCCAAGTGTAAGAGAATCAGACGGTAAAATCCATTACACTTTTAAAACTCTTGATCAACCGGAGATTATTTCCGAACCCGACATGCCTGAAATCGTTGATAGAGATGTTTTTCCGCAGTATTACTGCTGGACATTAGGAGACTGGAGTATTGTTTCGAAATGGTATGCAGACTTGACCAAACAGCAAATGCAGTCAAACGCTGAGCTTGAACTATTCACACAAGAATTAATAGCCGGCCAAAAAACTGAAAAGGACATCATCCGGGCAATATTTTATTTTGTCTCCCAAAAAATCAGATATGTCGCTGTTGAGTTAGGCCCTCATACCCATCAACCGCACTTGGCTCATGAAATATTCAAAAAAAGATATGGTGACTGCAAGGATAAGACAACACTGCTGCTTGTGATGCTCAGAATAGCAGAAATTGAAGGACTCCCTTGTTTAGTGCCGTCAGTACCGGAAGCATTCGACAAGTCCGCGCCAACCATTCATGCTTTTGATCATGTAATCGCCGTTGTGCCCAAAAAGGATGGAGCTTATTACTGGCTGGATGCCACCAATGAAGTTGCATCCGTTGACGCGGTGCCATTTGATGCCCCAAGAGATGTTCTCCTGGTGAACATGGATGGCAGCTACAAATTCATCAAAACTCCCGCCCCAGATGATGCGAAGGATTATGCCGATCTGCAGAGATCAGTTATTGTAAAGGAAAGCGGAGATGTCTCAACTGAGGATATTAACTATTTTTACGGTAAAGTCGCTGAGGACTTAAGATATGAGTTTAAATATATGTCACCAGAGAAACGAAAACAATACTTTGAGAAAAAGGGTATGGAAGTTTCCAATCTTGAATTACTAAACCTTACGGAATTAGAATTACCGTTTATCATTAAAGTAAAAGGATCTAAGAAAAACCACGTTCAGAAACTCGAGGAAAACGTGATGATCTTATCCGATGTCGTCAAGATACCAACTTATGACGACCTAACTGCAAGTAAAACAAGAAAATATCCAATAAGTTTTGACACATTTTATCTGACAAAACGTAAGCATATTTATCATTTTCCTCAAGGGTACAAGCTTAGAACAATACCTGTAAACTTCAAACGGGAAGACCCCTTTAATGAAATCCAGATAAAATACAATCTTGCCGGCAATGTTTTTAGCATTGAAAGCAAGTCGAAAGATTTCAGATATAAAATACAACCTTATGAGTATGACGCTTTCAAAAATAATGCACTGGAACGACAAAAATATAAGAAAAGCGTAAGCAATATAATTCTTGAAAAAGAGTAATGTTTTTTTGCTATAGGATTGTAGAATGCATAATACCTATGAGTTTTGGTTAATTCTATATCTTATCTGCTTAATTTACACGATTATCGTTTTGTTTGAAAAAATATATAAGGCTGATCAGAAAGAAAGAGATAAACAAGGTCCTGAAGGCATGAGAAAACTTATTGCAAATTTAGAAGTTCCTCATTCTTCTGGTTTAGTACATGATATATTCAACGATGACGGAGGTCTCCTAAAAAGAACCTTTTGGTATAACGTGCTACTTTATATTGTAATAAAACCAATATTGAGTATGCTTATTTTATGTGTATTTTATTTTGTTAGCATTTATTTCTCTGCGGACTTGTAGATATACGTAACAAGCATTATTTAAAAAATTCCATTTGACATCCTCCCTCATCGGGAGTATTTTACTTTCAAATGTTGCCAGTGAATCTATCAGTCCGATAGACACAAACTGGCCCTAAGAGATCTGGAAAAGTTGGTCTCCCTGAGTATTCAGCAAACTCAAGGAGACCTTTTTTATTTTGGGGAAACGAGCGATGACCATCATATTTTCAGAGCCAACATTTGGCGACAAGCTTTTGGCGGTGATGGGAAAGAAGCGGGCGGTCTTTATCCCGGACATTTACAGCAGATTCGGGAAATACGCCTATGGAA
>CAZCPI010000302.1:0-2703 GCA_964500535.1 uncultured Bacteroidales bacterium | reverse complement strand
CGATACCACGAACATGACATTCATCGATAAATCTTTTGTAATCATCAGGAGTACCATAAGCTTTATCAGCTGCAAGCATGAAATTCGGATTGTATCCCCAGCTGTCATTACCATCAAACTCCTGAACAGGCATCAGTTCAATAGCATTAACTCCGAGTTTTTGCAGATAGTCAAGTTTTTGTAAAGCTGCTTTTACAGTGCCCTCCTTTGTGAAATCCCTTAGATGAAGTTCATAAATAACCATGTTTCCGGTATTTACCTTAAATGCTACTTCACGCCATGGAAAACCCTGTTTAGCAGTTTGAAGGACCGAAACCACGCCTTCAGTCAAACCTGTTGGATATGGTTTCAGGTTTGGATAAACATCATAATTCTGATTTATATATTTATCGTTCCATGGATCAAGTATTTTTTCGCAGTACGGATCAGCACAACGGATTGATCCATCTACATAATATTGAAAAGCGTATTCTTTACCGGGTATAAGGCCGTTAAGAGTTATCCAGAAATAATCCCCATCCTTTTTCATCTGATAAGAGTTGACAGGTTTCCATCCATTAAAATCACCCAGGAGATAAACAAATGATTTTCCTTTAGCAAAAAGCGACAAAGTCACATCTTTATCACTAATATAATTTATGCCGTCCTTAATGCCCTCAGGTCTTCTTTGAGTAGGAACAGATGCAGGACGTACACATACATAAGCCGAATCCCTTACTAAAGAAGTAGCATTGGAAGCTTCGGCAATAATAAAATATGAACCTTCAGAACTAAAGGTATAATTGGCAGAAATGCTTGCCGCATTTGATTGAGTAGAGCCAATTTGTGTGGAATTTATAAAAAGCTTTAACGTAGCAGGTTGAGAAGCAGCTGCGTTAATAGAAATACTACTTGAAAGATTAACCAATGACACGTCAGATGAAGGATTTGTAAGACTTATATTCAAACCAGGCTGGTAAACATTTACAAAAATATCTTTGTTTTCCACATCTTTACCTTCTTTTGATCCGTCAGCACTCCGGAATACGAAAGTTAATTGTTTAACAGTTTCTGTGGAACTTGTCAAGCCATAATAAGTGCGGATATCCGGTGAGATATCCAGTTGCCATTTATTATTACCAAGAGATTTCAGTTTACAAGCCGGAATATTCTCAGACCATCCTGCCTTTACATACTTCCAGTCAGAACTGCTTGTACTGAGATTAGTTATTACTCCGGTATGAGCATATACATCACCTGTATAACCCATCAATCCCTTACTGCCCTGGCTTGCATCAAATATAACAGAACAGCCCCCGGTTTCCAATACAAAAGAAGGATTTGTCGTAATTATCTGAGCCTCTGATTTAAGGACAACCGAGACTATAAATACAAACAGAAGTAATAATCGTTGCATTTTAACATCTTTTATTCAGACTCTATGGTCTGAGAACCAATACATATAAGAATTTTGAAAATTCCGGAGGCTGAAAATACTGCCTCCGGAATGTATCAGGAAAAGAACCTCAATTAATTCTTTTTCAGTTTGTATTTGTAAACAGGACCTACAAGATCAAGCGTGATTGTGTAATTACCGGCTGCAGAAATTGCAATATTGGCACCACCTGCATCAAGCTTACCATCAGCTTTATCATCACCGTAGTTAATATCCCAGCCACCATTGGCACGGAATTTAAATTCACCTGCAACAAGATTTGTTGTCAAAGTCCATTTGTTTGCAGCTTCATCATAATTCATAGCAAGGTCACTTGACCATGAACCGTCACCTGTTGCACCACCTACTATTCCCCATCTTGTGATTTTTGTAACTGTATATGACAGGGTTGTAATGTCAGCACTGACCTTGTAGAAGCCGCCGGAGGTCAACGGAATATTGCCACCGCCACCTGCAACAAGTTTACCCGGTGTTCCGCTGTAACTGAATTCACCGTCACCCCAGTTAACCTTGGTAAACTTGAATTCAACAGCATTAGCAGCGTTTCCACCTGCAACCATATTTACATAACCTTCATATCTGTCATCAGACTTCAATGAGTAAATTCTGGTATAGTCATTGCCATCACCATCCCATGAGCCGTTATCACCGTAAGGATCATAACTTCCTGGTAAATTAAGATGAGGATAAATTATAACAACTTCGTAAGGAGTAACAGTTAATCCAACAACATTTGAAACCTGATTTTCAATTTTTGTGTTCTTAATTGTTGCAGTAACCTTGAATTCTACCTGTTGAGCTACTCCGTCAGCTCCACCAAGCAAAAGCATGGTAGTATTAAGCTTTTGAACAGAAATAGAAGCAGAAGTAGTATAACTTGTTGCAATTTCAATAGCATCTGCAAAATTACTGCCTTTGGTTGCAATCTGTACAGAATATGAAACCGGAGCCTGATACCCGTAATCAGGAGCTGCCCATGTTAGTTCAGTCGCCACATTTGCAGCGTTGGCTTCTTTTAAAACAAGAGAAGCTGCTGCAGGTGCGTTCAGCACAGGTGGTGTAATTGTACTTTTCAGTGTAGGCATTTCCCTGTCATCCTCACATGAGAAGAATGCCATTCCCAGTATCAGTACTGAAAGAAATAAATATGCTTTTTTCATCTTTATTATCATTTATGTTGATTGATCAATAATCGTAGTTCTGTACCAAATTTGGATTGGCATTCTTATCAGCTGCAGGAATAGGAAAAACATTGTATCTTTCATTTA
>CAZCPI010000301.1:0-2714 GCA_964500535.1 uncultured Bacteroidales bacterium | reverse complement strand
ATTTTTACAGTTTGTGGTATTTTTTGCAACTACTTTACCATTAAGGTAATCGTTGTACCAGGTAAAGTTCACCATACTTGCCACAGGCAAATATGTCACCGCACCATAATTAAATTCAGGATAATCAGCAACCGGGAAATATACCGGATAGGGTTTAAGATCCTGTGCAGACGCTCCATAGCCGACCAGCCCTAAAATAAAGACTGATATCAGACTAAATAGCTTTCGAGTAAAAAAATTTCTCATAACTAGATCGTATTAGGTTAATAATATTGTTTATTTTTAATCAAATTTCACAGGAAGATACCAGTTTGATTCGTCATTCTGAAATACCGGAGCAGTTCTACCGTTCCTGGCAAATTTCGCTCCTATTACGTTATTAAGTAATTCAGTTCCTGAACCTGCACTTTCTCTGTTCCAGCGGCGGGCAATACGTATGATATCCCTCCATCTGTGCCCTTCAAATGAAGTTTCTAATGCAAGTTCATCAAGGATAGCTTTCTCATAATATCTCACTTCACTAAGTGTTGTATTATTCGCATCGTAAACTTTCCCGGTCAGACTTGCTCTGTTTCTGATACCGGAATGGTCACGCCAAAAGCCTCTTACATAAGGTACTGTACTGTATCTTGCATCAAAATCAAAAGGATAGGGAAAATAGTTTCCACCATTCCATCCACTAATAGCTACAGAATCTGTAGGGAATGAACCACCTCCGGGTTTTGTAAATGCAAATTCAGTAGAAAGACCTGTATTGAGGAATGCTTTTGTCAGCCTTCTGAAAGAACTAACCGGCTTGGTAGTATCACCACTTACATAGCCACCGGTTTCAGCATATCTGTTACAAGCCTCAGCATAAAGAAGATTAAGCCACCCTGCTCTGTATATATACCATTTCCCGGCTTGCTCATAAGGAGCATTCATATCATAATCGTGAAGGTATTTAGTAATTACAGGATTGTTCATAGCATCCTTTTCATAAGATCCGCCCTCACCTCTTCCGTCAAAGGTGAAACCATTATTCTGGATCTGTTCTCCCCAATAATTGTCAATGGCATTGTCTGAAGGTTTGAGTAAATATTTACCGACGCCTTCGTTGCCCGTAAGTTTTATGAATGGATACACAGGAGTGAAATTTTTATCAAATGTCATACATGTAATCTGCTCGAAATCTGCCCAGTTCTCTTCCATTCCAAGACTGAACATGTTAACCCAAACGTTTACCAATGAGTTGATGTCATTCCACAGATATCGGGTATATGTAACCATATATGCTCCTTCGAATGAGCCCTGGTAAACATAACTTATTGTTTTATACTTTTTCCAGGTAGGCTCAGTACCTCCTTTAATATGGAAATCCCTGAAAGTCTGAGCGGCTTTAAGGTACTGATCATCCCATAGATATAATTCTGTAAGTAAACAACGTTTGTTTATGTAATAATAGTTCAGGCTATGTGTATTGAGGGTTTTATTCTGCATTCCGGAAATTGCTGAATACTGATTTAATGTAGGTAATGATTCCATGCATGTTATCAATTCAGGTATCAGCTGATCAAGATTTTTGTAATCATTTTCTGAAATATTCATATTATCAAGTGACTGTATTGGTTCAGTCAGATAAGGAATTTTTCCGTAAATTGTACCAATCTGAAAATACATCCAGCAACGTACAGTCATTACATCAGAATAGAATTCATCATACTGATCCTTTGTCAACCTGTTTTCTTCAAGCATTATATCAAAATTGTGAAGAATGTCGTTACAGTTTTGGATAACAGAATAAAACTCCACAGGATCAGACCATGGATTTTGGGCATTGCTGGTTAAATAACTTATTGCCTGTAAATCCTCTTCAGCATTATTAGTGACATCCATCATGTCTGCTCTGAGTTCATTGAGGACAACCAGTTTTTCTGCAGTTCCCATAACTTTGGAATACAATCCAATTATAGATTTCTGGGCATCTGCAATATTTTTGTAATGATCTGACAGGTCAAGGACTTCCATATTATCAGTGTCAACACATGACACCATTAATAAACATGGGAAAAGTATTAATCCTGAAAGGTATTTTAAAATCTTCATATCTTCTTTATTTTATATCATTCTATAAAATCTAAATCACAGGATTTGCATATTACAAACCAATCTTCAGACCAATGAACACAGCTTTTGGTTGTGGACAAATAACAGCATCCACACCATAATACAATGGATTTTCGCTCTGACTGAATTCAGGATCTGCGCCCATATAGTTGGTCAGAGTTAAAAGATTTTCACCGGTTACAAATACTTTCAGCGACTGCAGGAATTTGCTCTTTTCAGGCACAGCATAGCTAAATGAAATATTTTTTAACCTCAAATATGAGCCGTCTTCAATCCATCTGTCAGAGAATCTTGCATTACCCATCGGATCTCCCCAGCTTGCTTTGGGTATATTAGTATTTTGTCCGTCAACCCTCCATCTGTTCATGGTTGCAAATGATTGGTTTTCATAACCGGACATAGATTCGAGTCTGTACCTTGTGTAATTAAACACGTCATTTCCTAATGAGAAGTTTAATTTCATATCCAGCGCCAGACCTTTGTAGCTTACCGTGTTAAAAATCGATCCGAACAAATCAGGGTTTGGATTACCGATTATTTGCCTGTCATCATCACTTATCATGCCTTCACCTGTATTATCAACAAATTTCAAATCACCTCCTCCGAAA
>CAZCPI010000300.1:0-2731 GCA_964500535.1 uncultured Bacteroidales bacterium | reverse complement strand
AACAGACTTATAAAATCAGCTTATAAATTATTAAATCTCAGCACCTTCCTGACTGCCGGTCCCATGGAAGTCAGAGCCTGGACATTTGTAACAGGTAGTAAAGCTCCTGTTTGTGCAGGTGTGATACATACTGATTTTGAAAAAGGATTTATCAGGGCTGAAGTAATTAAGTACGAAGATTATATCAAATACGGATCAGAATCTGCAGTAAAAGAAGCCGGTAAAATGAATGTTGAAGGAAAAGATTATATCGTACATGATGGTGATATAATGCATTTCCGTTTCAATGTCTGATTTTACTTTCCCTTAAGTATTTTCTTAATCTCACTTAGTTTATTAAGAGCTTCCAGAGGTGTCAGATTATTGACATCAACCTTTATGATTTCATCCCTTATCTGTGATAAGATCGGATCGTCAAGCTGGAAGAAACTAAGCTGAAGTCCACTCCTTTCAGATGCTATTTCCTTAGTAGGTTTTGCTATGCTGCCTTTACGGTTTTCGGCTTCCATCTGAGAAAGTATCTGATTTGCCCTTTTGACAACGCTTTGAGGCATACCGGCCATTTTTGCAACGTGAATACCAAAACTGTGTTCTGTGCCTCCACGCTCAAGCTTTCTTAAAAAGACGACTTTACCTTCGGTTTCACGAACAGAAACATTATAGTTTCTAATCCTTCCAAATGATTTTTCCATCTCGTTAAGTTCATGATAATGTGTGGCAAACAGGGTTTTAGCTTTGTACTTTGGATGTTCATGAATGTATTCAACAATAGCCCATGCTATTGATATACCGTCGTATGTGCTTGTTCCTCTGCCAAGTTCATCAAACAAAATAAGACTTCTGTGAGATAGATTATTCATGATATCAGCAGCTTCATTCATCTCCACCATGAAAGTGGATTCACCCAAAGAAATATTGTCAGAAGCCCCTACCCTTGTAAAAATTTTATCAACAATCCCGATTTGAGACGATTCAGCAGGCACAAAAGATCCAATCTGAGCCAAAATAACGATTAATGCTGTTTGTCTTAACAAAGCAGATTTACCTGCCATATTAGGACCTGTAATGATTATTATCTGATCATTACTACTGTCAAGATGAACATCGTTTGCTATATATGGTTCACCGGCTGGAAGTTGTTTTTCAATAACAGGATGTCTGCCCTGTTTAATAGTAATAACATCACTGTCTTCAACATCAGGTCTGTAATAATGGTTTTCGGCTGCAGTTTTTGCAAAAGATAACAAGCAGTCCATTTTTGCAATAATACCGGCATTACGCAGTATTGCAGACATATAAGGGATTAATTCTGAAACGAGATTATTATATATATTAAACTCCAGAGATGAAATTTTTTCTTCAGCTCCAAGTATCTTTTCTTCATATTCTTTAAGCTCCTGAGTAATGTATCTTTCAGCATTAACCAAAGTCTGCTTTCTGATCCACTCTTCAGGTACTTTATCTTTTTGAGAATTACTTACCTCCAGATAATACCCGAAAACACTGTTGAAACTTATCTTCAGCTTGTTAATACCGGTTCTGTTTGCTTCTCTTTCCTGGATCGAATTAAGATAATCCTTACCAGATGTCGAAAGCATTCTGAGTTCATCAAGCTCTTCACTGACACCGCTTTTTACAACCTCACCCCTGTTCAATGCTATTGGCGGGCAATCAACGATTATTTCATCAATTTTCTGCCTTATATATTCACAAGGATCCATTTTGGAAGCCATATCCAAAAGAGCTTTGTAACCCGGATCAATTAAATCACTACCACATGAATCACATGCAATGCCTATCTCCTGAACAGCTTTTAAAGAAGTTTTCAGATAAACCATCTCCCTTGGTGAAATCCTGCCTACAGATATCTTTGAAACAATCCTTTCAAGGTCTCCTATGGATGAAATTTTTTCCTGTATATAATCCCTTAACTCTGGATTTTTAAAAAAATACTCGACAATATCCTGTCTTTCTTTTATATCATCAACGTTTTTCAAAGGGAAAAGTATCCATCTTCTCAATAGCCTCCCTCCCATTGAACTTTTTGTTTTATCAATAACTTTTAAAAGACTTTTACCGCCTTCATTCATTGTATCACAAAGTTCAAGGCTTCTTATAGTATATCTGTCGAGCCTGACAAATCTGTCTTCTTCAATACGCGATATTGCCTGAATATGTCCTAACTTATTATGTTCGGTCATATCCATATAATAAAGTATACTTCCTGAAGCTATTATTGAAAGATTCATTCCATGTATGCCGAAACCTTTCAGATTTTTTGTCTGAAACTGTTTCAATAATCTGTTCATCGCAGAGTCTTCTGTATAAATCCAGTCTTCCAATTCAAATTTAGCACCTGAAAAATGGAAATTCTCGTTAATTACAGATTTTTTTGATCGCTCATATAATAACTCTTTAGGAGAAAAAGTAGCAATTAGTTTATCTGCATATTCAAAAGAACCTTCAGATGTGAGAAACTCTCCGGTTGAAATATCCAGAAAAGCTATACCTGCTTTATTTTTTTCAATATGTAAAGCAGCAAGGAAATTGTTTTCTTTTTGATCAAGTATATTTTCATTAGTCGAAACCCCGGGCGTAACAAGCTCTGTTATTCCTCTTTTAACAAGCTTTTTTGTTAATTTAGGATCTTCAAGCTGGTCACATATGGCAACCCTTTTACCTGCTCTTACAAGTTTTGGTAAAAAATTATCAAGAGCGTGATGAGGGAATC
>CAZCPI010000299.1:0-2733 GCA_964500535.1 uncultured Bacteroidales bacterium | reverse complement strand
TGAACGCAGTTTTATCCGCCGACATTTCAGGAATCAAATCAATTTCGACTGCTGTCAGATCTTCACCTGATTTAGTCCTGATTTTTCTGGTCACAGTAAGTTTAGGCAGTAATGCAAAATCGTTGTTGAGATAAAATGTATCTCCTGATGCGAAACATTTGTAGATGCCTTTATATGCCAAAGCATCTTTTGCTTTATTCTCTTTATTTACTGCCACAAGATAATCTATGGCCGGCGGTAGAATTGTTCCTGCGGCTATTAGTGGTATTGAACTTTGCCTGTCTGTTGATAACCTTGCATCAACTCCGGTGATTTTAAGGGTTGTATTTTCGGACAAAATTTTAACCTTACTGTTGTAATTGTAGTTTTTTATTTGTCCGTTTAATGAGTGCATAACTAAAGCTGTAAAAAATAAAAAGATCAGTTTTTTCATGGTTGATTAGCTGGATTAGTTTGTATGTAATAATTTATAAATATGGCTGAATTAATAAGTTCTATTCATATCAAAAATATGGTTTCTTACTCCTTTGCATTTCTGACAGATGCAAAAATCGATGATATGGACTTTGCCTTTGCCCATTGTTTGGTTTCACCACCACCATAATGCAGGGCAACAGGCTTAAGTATCTTTGTTCCGTCATTTAATATCCAGAGTGAGCCTGAATCCCCTCCAGTTGAAACCGCATCATCAGGATTGTGATATCTTGTATCCAGATGAATGGAAATCTCCGAACGGTTAAAACAAGACCTTCCATCAATAATCCCATATGTAATACCGGTACCGGCCCCTGATTTAATCAAAGGCATATTTATCTGAGGAAAAATGTATGATACAAGCTGGCCTTTAATCCCGTTAATACTTTGTGTCTGGTCTATCGGTTTCTCCAATATAAAAGTAGCGTAATCCAGAAACTGATCATAAAGGTTAAATGCAACACCTATCCGGTTTTCAGAGTCATTGAAATTCTGAAATACAGGTAATCTTCCTATATATTCATCGCGCACCAGACCTGGCTTCAGATCAGCATATAATGCGTGATAGTTTGTGAATCCAAGTACAAAATCTTTGTATGGGTAGAAGAACCCTACCGTTGCCCAATAATTGTCAGTATCTCTAAAAAAGCCGCTTTGTATCTGAATACCACCTGATAATGGTCTTACAATACTGTTTTTATCGGCTACTCTGATTTGCTTCTGATCTGTATCCGGAGTATTTTCATTAATTATGCCTTCATGCAGATTAATATGGTCAGATAAAACATCTGTCCTGAAAGAGCCGATCATTACTGGTATTATATCTTCTGTGTCAAGCTGATCAGGCGATTTTTTTTCTTTTACCTTAAATCTTAACGAATATTCATTTGTCAGTCTCCTGCCACGGTGCTTTATTCCAAACTCAATATCTGAAACACCAGAAAAGCCTGCATAATCTTTTGCAATCATACAGGCTTCTTTATATAGTATTTGCTCCTCTCTCAGAGTCATTAATTAATATTTTTGTTTCAGACTTTATTTTCTGAGGACATTTTTGAATTAAGACATGACATTATACAATCCTGTTTTTCATTCCATAAGTGCATTGCCCCTCCATTACAATTAATATAATCTTTGCAATTTAAACAAATTCCGGTTTTTGTCCAACTTCTGTTGCGCATTATTTCAAAATTATTTTCCCAGACATCCGGGAAATTATCTTTATAAATATTACCCTGGGCAAAATGTCTGTTGATATTAGGGCATGCAGAAATCGAACCATCTATAAATATTGAAGCAATATTTATCCCTGCTCTGCGAAAGAAATATGAATCTCTGACTTTTCTTTCGTATTTACCAACATATGCTTCACAGCTAAACTTTATATCGATCTTTTTATCCTTTCTGGATTGTGAGATGAAATCCATAAGTTGAACGAGTTGCTGACCTGAAAGCTGCAGATCTTCATTATTTGCAGCTCTGCCTATTGGTGCAATAGTAAATAATCTCCATGCCTTTGCATTTCTGGAAATCAGAAAATCCCTGAATGCACTTAGCTCTGAGAAATTTCTTGAATTAACACAGGTGACAACGTCATAATTAAGCCTCTTACTTGATGAAATAAGGTCAAGTGCAAGCAATGCATTACTAAAACTATTATTATTTTGTCTAAGCCAATTATGCGAATCTTCAAATCCGTCAAGACTAAGAGTTATTGATCCCATACCTGCTGAGAGTAGTTTTGCATGGGTTTCATAATTATAGGCATAGCCGTTAGTCACTATACCCCAGCGAAATCCGTTTTTACGCAGAGTTTTACCACATTCGGGCAAATCTTTCCTTAAAAGCGGCTCCCCGCCTGTTATTACAACAGTAATCGAATCCCGTTTAAATTTTTCTTTTAGTGGTAATATGGCTTCAAGAAAATCCTCAAACGGCATATCAGCTGTTTTTGAATCAGAAATACAATCAGAGCCGCAATGCTGACATTTAAGATTGCAGCGTTGAGTACATTCCCAAAATAAATAACTTAATTCGTGTAACTGCGTTTCATTTTGTCTGAAACGGTTATGAAAGTACTGCGGGATTTTATTTAGCATCCAGTTTTACTTCAAGATAAGTCGAATTATCAGACAATTTCAAAACTGTGTCTTTATGCAAAAAGAATCCGTTTTGTACTGAATCAACATCTTCAAATGTTAATTTATATACAGAATCCTTTGCCGCATATATTGCAAACGCACCTTCCTCATTTGTAAC
>CAZCPI010000298.1:0-2733 GCA_964500535.1 uncultured Bacteroidales bacterium | reverse complement strand
CATATTGCCGTGATCCCGGTGGGGGATCCGGCAGGTAAATGAAAACAAAGGCCTTTCAGGCATAGTAAAAAAAGAATAGTCTCAGGATTAAGCAAGCTTTTCCTGAGACTATTCTTTTTTTGCTACGAGCTAAAGCTCGCTTTGTTTTCATTTTACTTGCGGAGAGTGAGGGATTCGAACCCCCGGAACCCCGGAGGGTTCAACAGATTTCGAGTCTGCCCCATTCGACCACTCTGGCAACTCTCCGATTGTATCTATCCGCCTCTGTCAGCGGGTATTTCCCGGTTTCTTACCGTATAAACCTTCACGCGAATTCCCTCACATAAAAACAGTATGGGATTCAGACGCTGGAATTCAGGGCTCAAATGTACCTCTTTTATTCAATTTATTTTTAAACTGTATATAAAAAATCGAATGTCAGGGACCTAATTTTTATATCTTTGTCACAGGTAAAATAACAATTCTTCAAATGTATTTCAGGGATATAATCGGTCAACAAGAAGTAAAACAAAGACTTATCCGTTCAGTAAAGACAGGAAGGATTCCTCATGCACAATTATTTACAGGTGCTGCAGGTACAGGGACCCTTCAAAGTGCCTTTGCTTATGCCAGATATATCAGTTGCACTGATAAAGGAGAAACTGATGCATGCGGGAAATGCTCATCGTGCCAGAAGTTCGACAAACTCGTACATCCTGACATCCATTTCGTTTATCCCATTTACAAGGCAGGCGCGGGGAAGAAAAGTGTTTGTGATGACTTTATAAAACAATGGAGAAGCATTGTGATTGATAAAGGATACTTCAGTTATAATCAATGGCTTGGACATATTAATGCCGGAAATGCCCAGGGTATGATTTATGCAGAAGAAAGCGATGAGTTACTCCGCAAACTAAGTCTGAAGGCATATGAGTCAGAATATAAAATTGTTATAATCTGGCTCCCTGAAAAAATGCATGAAAGCTGCTCGAACAAACTACTCAAATTACTTGAAGAGCCACCTGAAAAAACGATTTTTTTGATGGTAACAGAAAATCCATCCCGGTTATTGAGTACTGTATTATCCAGATCACAGATTATCAGGTTTAATAGTATAGACACAAATGATCTTTGTGAAGCTCTGATACAAAAGCACGGTTTAAATGAAACCGACGCGATGAATATTTCAAGATTATCATGTGGGAGTTATATATCTGCCATGGAAAACATGGAAGAAAATGAAGACAATGATTATTTTCTTGAACAATTCAAACGCTGCATGAGAGGTGCTTATATAATCGCCAATTTCCCGCCTGAAAAGAAAATCGAGAAACAAAAAGGATTAAAGGACTTAAAATCATGGGCTGAAGAGATGGCAAAAGCCGGAAGGGAGCAGGAAAAAAAATATCTTTCATATGCTCAAAGGATGATCAGGGAAAACTTCATTATGAATGTTGGTCAGAATGATTTGAATTATTTGAATCAATCTGAAACCGGTTTCAGCAAAAATTTCTTCCCGTTTATAAATCATAAAAATATTGAGGCATTCATGAGCGAACTTGAACTTGCCGAAAAGCATATTGAAAGTAATGTCAACGCAAAACTCGTATTTTTTGATCTTGCCTTACAATCAATAATATTTTTCAAAAAATAAATAACATCAAATACATTTGATTTGAATCTAAAGCATTCGGGTGCTCAAAATCATTTGCATCATTCGCCATTTTCGTCTACATTTGTTTGGTTTATACTTAATTTTGCGTAACAGCACCATAATGGGATTGAACCACCCTGCCACGAATCAATGGAGAACAGGTGTGCAGGAAATCAGAAAAAGGATTTACCAAAAATCAAATTTTGATAAAAAATAATGGAATACAGACTTGATACAGATAGCTGCGGAGGAAAAAAAAGAGCCTGCGGCGCAAAAAAACTAAACAAATTAAACACTTTTGACTGGTTATGTGATTTATCCAGAGCACAGGACCTTACAGACTGGGTAGAAGTACAATTTAAAAATACCAGAAAAGGATATTACCTGAACAGTAACAAAATAAGTCTGGAAAAAGGCGAATTAGTTGCAGTAGAATCCAGTCCGGGTCATGATATTGGTGTTGTCACACTGACTGGAGCCCTTGTCCTTAAACAAATGAGGAAAAACAACTACAGGTTTGATCAACATGAACCAAACAGAATATATCGAAAGGCAAGACCTGTTGATATGGAAAAGTTTCATGAGTCAAAAGCCCGTGAGCATGAAACCATGCTTAAATCCAGAAAAATTGCTGAAGACCTGAAGCTGGATATGAAAATCGGTGATGTTGAGTATCAGGGAGATGGTAATAAAGCGATTTTCTACTACATAGCTGATGACAGAGTGGATTTCAGACAACTTATCAAGGTACTTGCTGATACCTTTAAGACAAGAATTGAGATGAAACAAATCGGTGCCAGACAGGAAGCCGGTAGAATCGGAGGTGTAGGTCCTTGTGGAAGAGAATTATGCTGCTCTTCATGGATGACGAATTTCATATCAGTTTCTACAAGTGCAGCCCGTTATCAGGATCTTTCACTTAATCCACAGAAACTCGCAGGCCAATGTGCCAAACTGAAGTGTTGTCTTAATTATGAGATTGATACATATGTAGAATCAGCCAAAGATATTCCATCTAAAGAAGTACCTCTGGAAACACACGACAATACTTTTTACCTTTTTAAAGTTGACATTTTAAAAAGAATGATGACATATTCTAC
>CAZCPI010000297.1:0-2768 GCA_964500535.1 uncultured Bacteroidales bacterium | reverse complement strand
AACCAACCGATATTATAAAATGTGGTACGGGATAAATGCACTTATAAAAGTGTGCGGACGAGAAAATTGATTCTTTAGCATTTTTTCATGTGGTTGCAAGCGTCCAAATCCCTCCACAAATCTGGGACAAAGTTATTATAAAAATTTCAAATATATATGCTATTTGATTTTTTTATAGTTTTTAATAATCTCAGCTGCTCTGTCCAATGCCAGATATATATTAGAACAAATATTTTCGTCTCCGATCAGGGTGTTGAAATCTGCCCTTTGAAGTACATCATGCACTTTTGGATTCACACCGGAAAGAACTGTAATAATACCTTCCCTTTTAGCAGCCCTGCAAAGATTCTTAAGGTTTCTGACACCTGTTGAATCCATAAAAGGCACCTTGCGCATACGGATAATCCTTACTTTTGGTTTCTCGTGAAGTTGTTCCATTTGTTCCTCAAACTTGTTCGCAACACCAAAGAAATAAGGTCCGTTGACTTCATAGACAGCCACACCATCAGGAATAGTGAGCATCTCGTCAGCTTCAGAATATTCGTGAGGTTTCATCTCTTCTTCAAGTACAGAAACTTCAGACGTTTCCATTATTCGTTTCAGGAATAAGATTACAGCCATGATTAGACCAACTTCAATCGCCACAGTCAAATCCAGCAAAACAGTCAGGAAAAATGTAATCAGCAATACTGAAACATCAGATTTTGGCATTTTAAGTAAGGCCTTAAATTGTCTCCATTCACTCATATTGTATGAAACCACTACAAGCACTCCTGCAAGACATGCCATAGGTATAAACTTTGTCAAAGGTCCCAGAAAAAGAAGAATCAGCAGAAGCACAACGGCATGGATAATACCGGCAATTGGAGTACGGCCTCCGTTATTGATATTGGTCATGGTTCTTGCAATTGCTCCGGTACATGGAATCCCTCCAAAAAACGGGACAACGATATTTGCCACACCCTGAGCCATTAGCTCAGTGTTGGAGTCGTGCCTGTCTCCAATGACACCGTCTGCAACCATTGCTGAAAGCAGAGATTCAATAGCTCCAAGCATTGCAATCGTAAAAGCTGAAGGGAAAAGAGTCTTTATCAGTTCGATACTTATAGCCGGAGTCTCCGGTGCAGGCAAAGTTGCTTTAATTGAAAATCTGTCACCAATGGTTTCAATACCGCCAATTCCTGCAAATTCCCTAAGTAAATAAACAACAATGGTAACCAGAAGAATAGCGATTAATGAACCCGGTATCTTTTTTGAAACCTTAGGCCATAAGAATATTAGTGCAACACTAAAGATACCAATGCCTAATGACCAGAGATTAATCGAATCAAAATTCTGAAAATATGTGCCCCATTTGCCAATAAAATCTCCCGGAACTTTATCAATGCTGAGTCCGAATAAATCTTTTATCTGGGTTGAAAAGATAGTTAATGCGATACCACTCGTGAAACCAACAATTATCGGGTAGGGCATAAATTTGATTATGCTGCCGAGCTTGAGGGCTCCCATTGCGAAAAGCATTATACCGGCCATTATTGTAGCTACAATCAATCCGCTTGTGCCGTAATTTTCGACAATACCATAAACTATTACTATAAAAGCTCCTGTCGGACCACCGATCTGAACCTTGCTTCCTCCTAGAAAAGAAATGATGAAACCACCAATGATTGCAGTGATTAGTCCTTTTTCGGGTGAAACACCTGATGCTATACCAAAAGCGATAGCCAAAGGTAAAGCAACTATACCAACGATGATTCCAGCAAGTAAATCCTTGAGAAACATCTGGCGATTGTAATTCTTTAATGTAGATGCCAGCTTTGGCGCAAATGGAAATGTCATAGCAAATAATAGTTAATGCCTGTTTCGGCATGAATTGAAACTGAATTCCGGTGCGCGCATTCCCCGCTGCTCTGCAGTGGGGTTAGCGCAAAATGATTTATTCCTATACGGAATCGAAGATTTCTCGCTGCGAGCAGCGAGAAGATTCAATAACCTTAAGTAGTAACCTAACAATTGAGGCCGCAAAAGTACTTTTTTCTGTTATGAAATCCAAAGAAATCAAAAGTAAAAAGTGAAATCAATATCAATTATAAATCGTAATTAACTCTTATTGAAATATTTATAAAAGAATATCCGGCTCCGGGCAGATGTCCCGAAAGCGCTGTACCATGAATGTTTTTATCTCTTACATACTTAAATCCATCGATATTGGAGTACCCATAACCGACAGCCATTTCAAAATTATCCTTTATCTCAAAGGATAGCCCGCCCGAAACACTTCCGTAAAAATCAGGATGGCACTCGCTTTTAAGCGTGTTCATTAAAGGATCTCCGTTTTCTGAATATGAGTTTTCGCCGGTAACAGGATCTGTTTGTTTTTTCATGCCGTATTCATAAAGATTTAGTTCTCTGCCGGAATACAACATAAAAATCAATTTCGGCTCAGCATAAAGATAAAACTGACGTCCGAAAGCATTAAAAACAGGAATCTGGCCTCTTAAGCTCAAATGAAAAGTCGGGCTGACATAGTTGCTACTCAGTTTATATGCTGTGAAAGTTGAAGAGCTTTCGGTTTCATTAGTCCAGAGATCTTTTACTCCCGAGTTGTAAAGCCCTACGCCCAGCATAGTTGAAAAATTATCATTCCATTGTAATCTGCCATCTATTGACGGATTATAAACCATCTCGCTTCCGCTGAATCCTGCAACAAGATTTCCGTCAATGCCGAAACCCTTAAAAGCATACGCTCCAGTCACCAAACTTAAAAG
>CAZCPI010000296.1:0-2784 GCA_964500535.1 uncultured Bacteroidales bacterium | reverse complement strand
TTAATATCCTGTGAGTCGGTTGCCTGCATTGGATACCTCTACGTTCATAATTATAAACTATCAGAATTTCAGGAGTATACGGTCTTGGGCTATTATATTTGCATAATTGCTTTTAAAAATCTGTCCTGTTTCTGAAATCTTTTTTATATATTTATCCTGAAGATGATGAATTATATTAAATTGATACCATGATTAAAAACCGTAAGCTAATCTTATTATTGCTTGTTACAACTGTATTTTTTACTCCACTTATAGCTCAGAAACCGGATGCTGATCAAATAACAAAATGGCGTTCCGGAACCGGACATCTTAAGGCAACTCAGACCGAACGTGAGCTCCTCGATAGTGTGGTATATTTAGAAACCTACGATGGCGTTATCTACGGTGGAGATAAGCAAGCATGGGAATATGGTCCTGATGGGCGCTCTGATAATTATAGCTGGTATTACTGGGATGCCGGCGCTGCAACCTGGAGTGGTTTGGTGAGAGTGGATTCAACTTTTAATGCCGCCGGAAAGTTGACAATGCTTATCAAAGATGGTTGGGATAGTAATAGCAAACAGTGGATTCCGAAAAACAAAACGGAAATAAGCTATAATACAGATGGCGAACAGATCTTGTATGCTGACTATTTTTGGAATGCTGAAACCAAACAATGGGTGTATAGTAGAAAATCAGAAAGCACTCATTCTTACACGAAGGATGGCATGCATATCGTTTTTTCAATCAACTATACCTATGACGAAATTAAAGGAGTGTGGATGACTCATCATCGCAACGAAATGAATTATGATGCAAAAGGCAACCAGACCCTTTATAATGCTTCATTTTTAGATAGTGCAAGCAATACCTGGGTTTTTAAAAAAGGAAGTTTTAAGTTCGAGAGTACATTCAATGAACAAGGAAAAATCACATTATACAGCTACTATATATGGGATAGTGAAAAAAACCAATGGAAAGGGCAGGATTATTTGGTTGAGGCAGCTTATGACTCAAATGGAAATATGACCTCAGACGTAAGCAAAACCTGGGATGATGCATCAAATCAATGGATTAACATCCACAAAACAGAAAACAGTTATAACGAACATGGAGATATAACAGGCGTCAATACATCTGATTGGAATAATGTAAAAAGCTTGTGGGTGGTAAATACTAAACTAGAATTTTTTTATAATGCCAATGGAAATTTATCAAAAGAACAAGTGCTGTTGCAGGATTCGGTTTCAAACGAATGGTATATAAATGCAAAAGATGAATACACCTATGATGCAAACAATCGTGAAACCCTTAAAGAGCAATATAAACGAAATGATAAAGGGCAACTGGCGTTGGAAGGCAAACAGGAAACTTCTTATGACACTTTTGGAAATGTAACTCTCACAGCATCTTATAACCTCGATACATTAGGTAATTTTGTAAAAAATTATGATACCAAATACACTTTTAATGAATCAGGTGATAAGTTGATCGAGGAAGCCACATCATATTATTATGAATCCGGGCCACCCTATATCTTAAAATCTACTTATTATTATTCACTGCATTCTGTATCTTCTATCAATAAAGTTAAAGAAACGCCGGGATCATTTGTTTATCCTGGTCTGTTCACCGACAAACTATCATTCCAACTGGATAACACCAACGATCAGTATGTCTTTGATTTATTCAATACTCAGGGACAAAAAGTATTGTCAACACAGGTTAAACATTCTGAAACCATAAACGTGGCAGACCTGCCCGGTGGAGTATATTTATACACTTTGTCACTCGATAATAAAGTTTTAAAAGGAAAACTAATAAAGAAATAATAACTATGAGAAAAAGAATAATCCAATTTGCGACTTCGCTGTTTTTAATAGCGTCACTTTTTGTACTAAGCAGCTGTGATAAAGATGATGAGGATGGTACCATCAAGGTATACGGTGTTGAGTTTATACCAAATGTGCTTGCACAAGATGGTCAGGTTGTCGGTATTGATGCTGATATAGCTGCAGAGGCTCTGCAAAATGCAGGAGTTGAATTTGAGATGAATCTGTCTGAATCATGGGAAAGTGCCAACTCTTTAATCTGCCCAAACAAAGCACTTCTGTCTGTCGGTTACACCCCCGAACGTAAAGATCTTTTCAAATGGGCAGGCCCAACGAGTCAGTCAATGTATGGAATCTTTGAAAATGGTAACTCCGGCAATGTATATCCTATGCCTATTGAAGACTGCAAACTGCTTACCTCAATAGCTGTGACCAGAAACCAGATCGAAACCACTACTCTTGAAGATCTTGGATTTAAAAACCTGGTGTATTACAATACCTATCAGGAAGCTTTGGCTGCATTTATGGGTGGTACTGTGCGTTTCATAGCCAGCGATTTCTTCCATTTGGTTAAGTCGCTTCCATCAGGATATTTCATGGAAAAAGTTATGACAGTGACACGATACCGCACAGTGTATAATTACATTGCATTTTCAAAAGACGTTAGCGATGAAGTTGTCAGCAAGACTCAAAATGCCATCGAAGCTATGATAAAGAGTCAGCAGTCTGTCGCGATCATGAGGAAATATATGTCAATAATGCCTTCCGATTATATGCCGGGAACCATTCAGATTTATACTGAATCCAGTCCACCTTTCAGCTATATGACCGGAAAAGATACAACTCGTAAAGTTGAAGGTTCATCTGTGGATATTGTAAATGCAATTCAGACAAGAATCGGTCATGTTAATAAAATCAACATGAGCCTTTGGGTTGATGCGTACGCTGTCGTGCAGTACCTGCCAAACAGCGC
>CAZCPI010000295.1:0-2785 GCA_964500535.1 uncultured Bacteroidales bacterium | reverse complement strand
TGGATGTTTATGATTCGGGGCTTCAGGTGCCCGGGGACATAACTCTTGTCTGGTGTGACGACAACTACGGATATATCTCAAGATTAAGTAATCCGGAGGAACAAAAAAGGCCGGGAGGGGCTGGAGTTTATTACCATGTATCCTACTGGGGACGTCCTCACGATTATTTATGGCTTGCGAGCACATCTCCTGCTTTGATCAATTATGAAATGACCAGAGCATGGCAAAATGGAGCACAAAAACTGTGGGTTTTAAATGTTGGCGACATCAAACCAGCCGAATACCTTACAGAATATTTCCTTGATCTTGCATGGAATATAGGCAAACCCAGCTATGTTGAAAAAGTAAACAATCATGAAAATCCTCTTGGCCTCCGCAAAGATAAAATTGTCAAAAACCCTGACGAATCCATTAACCCTCGTGAAGTCGAAATTATCAGAAACCCTGACGTACCTCACTATGCTTTGCATTTATACAGTTTTATGGAGAGAGAGTTCGGGTCGGAATTCGCTCAAGATCTTTCTGAAATAATGCAACAATACTATTTACTTGCCAATCAACGCAAACCTGAGCATATGGCTTGGACCAGAGTTGAAGAGTCTGGTTATCCCGGAGGCAAGACACCTGTCGTAGACAGTGATCTGAATGAAAAAGAAGCATTGGACAGGATTGACAAATATGCCACTCTCGAAAATCGTGTCAGGGTGATTGAAGAGAAGATACCGGCCTCAAAAAGAGCAGCCTATTATCAACTGGTTTCATATCCTGTCTATGGAGCTTCATTACTCAACCAGAAGCTGTTATACGCTCAGCTTTCAAGACAGAAAGTCCTGTCGGATACTATTTTTGCACGGGACTGTGCATCTGCCGCATGGTTCGCGTATAATGAGATCCAAAGGCTTACAAACTACTATTGCAAGGAAATGAGCAATGGTAAATGGGACCTGATGATGTCAAGCCATCCGAGAGATTTAAATGTCTTCTCTGCTCCCGTACTGCCTGAAATATTTAAAGATATATCGGCGAAACCGATAAAGACCCCAAGGGTAATACTGAGAAGTCAGGAAATCTCAAATGAAATTTCCCAATCTGTAAAACTACCTGATAGCAAATCAGATACCGGATATAGTATTGCTATCAATGCTTCTAGCGCGAAACCCGGACAAAAGGTTTCAGGCTTGGGTCACAGTGGCTCAGCCATTAGACTGGAAAAAGGTGAAACTGTGGAATACAGGTTTCAGGCTCCCGTAAGTGGAAACGCTGAGGTGTCATTTTATTTACTGCCATTGCATGCTGTTGATGGCGGAGATATCAGGTTTGAAACCAGTCTGGACGGCTCTGCTCCGGATACCCACAATATCGAAACTACAGGAAGAAGCGAAGAGTGGAAACAAAATGTACTTCGTAATCAATCTGTTAGAAAATCATACTTCAAAAATATCACCCCAGGCGAACATATCATAAAGATCCAAGCTTTGGATGAAGATGTTGTCGTGGATCAAATTGTAATTTCAGCACGCTGAACCATACAACTTAAGCAGACATATCAATGATTCAGCACTCTGAACCGAAAAACTTAAGCTGATATTTAGTCAACTCATCACGATGAAACACTAAAATAATCAATTAAGTTATTTAGTTAGATTCGTAAATTTACTGTTCGTTATTCTGAAACCTTTTTTTGGATAAGTCTCAATTTTTAGACTTTTATCTTCTTCAAATATCATTCTTAATTTGTGGATAATATTATTGAGGGAATTCTCTTTACTTTTTACATCAATACCATCTCCCCAAATCCTGGTTATTAACGTTTCTTTATCAACAACTTCGTTAATATTACTAATCAAAAACGACAAACATTCAGACTCCAGATGGGAAATCCTGTTCTTTTCGCCAAAACCGTATACCTGATTGGACGATAAATCTATAATATAAGCGCCAAGCCTCTTGTAATTAATACTCGAATCTGTCGTACCTAGTAAAGCATTAATCCTCAAAGCAATTTCCTTAACGCTAAAAGGTTTTTTCACATAGTCTGTATTCGCCATTTTAAGGCCTTTTTCTATATCTTTCCCGGAAGTCCTGGCCGTAGTAAAAATAATGGGAAGAAAATAATTGTTGTTCCTTAATTGTAATGCAAGCTCAAAACCGTCATGTCCTTCTTCAAGTTCTACATCCATCAGTAACAGATTTATCTTCTCACTGTCAATTATCTCTTTTAAGTTATTTCCATTAACAACATGAATAACATTATAACCAAGACTTTCAAGATCATCTTTAATAATAAATGACAAGTTCCTATCATCTTCTAACAGAAGTATTTTAATCTCGGAGCACATAAATACTAGATTTTTTTTATCGGTAACATAATCATAAACTCACTCCCTTTACCAAGATCACTTTTAACTTCAATATGACCTCCATGCTTTTCGATGATCTGTTTGACATAACTCAAACCTATTCCATAACCGGGAGTCTTCTTTATGTTTTTCAATCTCTCGAACTTTATAAATATCTTATCAATATTTTCACTTGAGATGCCATATCCATCATCAATAACAGATATGGTAAAGTATTTATCCTTTTTGTCAATTATAATATCAATATTCACATTCTCTCCCGAATACTTCATAGAGTTTTCAATAAGATTTGAGATGCATTGATATAAATGATCTTTATCAGAATATACGAAAGGATTTTCAAGATTTCGGGTAAAATTTATACTTACAGGCTTTTCTGCCTTGATCATCATATTATCCTTAACCTCCTCAATAAGGCTATTTAA
>CAZCPI010000294.1:785-2810 GCA_964500535.1 uncultured Bacteroidales bacterium | reverse complement strand
TTGAAGAATTTCAGATTATAGGTTTTTTAGTTGATGGTGAAGGCCGGTTGCGTGATGCTACCGGCCTTTCTACATATACTTACGATGGCTCATTTCTTAAATGTGCCGTTCATAGTGTTATGATATAAAAAGAGGAAAACCGTATGATTTTCCTCTCTTTCAAATTAATATCTTCTTCTGTTGAAACCGCCGCCGCTGTTGCCACCGCGATTGTAACCGCCACCGTTGTTGCTTCTTTCAACTCTTGGGCGAGCTACATTAACTGAAATGGTTTTTCCTTCAAAATTGGTATCGTTTAGTTCATCGATTGCTCTCTGGCCTTCGTTATCATCAGGCATTTCAACAAAACCGAAACCGCGTGATCTTCCGGTTTCTCTGTCAGTAATGATGTTTGCTGAAGATACTGTACCATATTCTTCGAATAGTGTCTGTAAGCTCTCATTTGTTGAGTTGTAGCTTAAATTTGAAATGTAAATGTTCATTTGTTTGTAAATTGTTTTAATTATAACTGGTAAAATTTATTTTTGAGCGAAACTATATTCTGATTTTAATTTTGCTATCACATCTTTAACATGGCTGATTTTTTCGGCCATAAAAGCGTTTGCTCCTGCGAATGCATAACCTTTTCTCATGTTTCCTTTTGCTGCATTGTATAGCGCTTTAATTATACAATAAGGACTTTTTGTATAATCGCAGGTCTTTATGCATTTGTAAGGGCATGCTTTTGGTTTTTCCTCACCTTTGTTTACGCTTTGTATAAATTCGCCTGTAAAAGCTCTTCCGGGTAATCCTACAGGACTCTGGATTATCATCATGTCTTCTTCTGACGAGTTTATATATACTTGCTTGAATGATTCTGATGCATCGCACTCGTATGTTGGCACAAAAAGGCTTCCTAATTGTACTCCTTTAGCTCCAAGCTTCATCAGTCGATCGACGTCTTCTCCTGTTGTAATACCTCCTGCTGCTATAACAGGTATGTTTTTTGTGGCTTTGTACTGGTCTGCAACTGAAATAACTTCAGGTACAATTTTTTCAAGCGTGTATTCCTGGTCTTCAATCTGGTCTCTCTTGAAACCGAGATGTCCTCCGGCTTTTGGTCCTTCAACTACTATTGCATCAGGCAGATAGTTGTAGTTAGAAAGCCATTTCTCGCAAATAAGCTTTGCAGCACGAGCAGATGATACAATTGGCACCAACTTAGTTTTGCTGTCTGATTTCAGATAGGAGGGTAGGTCTAAGGGTAGTCCTGCGCCTGCGAAAATAATGTCTGCTTTTTCTGCAATGGTTGTTTTGACCATGTCTGCAAAATTTGACAGAGCGACCATAATATTTACTCCAATAACTCCGGTGGTTTTTTCTCTCGTTTTTCTGATCTCTTCTTTAAGTCCCCAAATCGAGTTTTTAATGTAGTCTCCCGGTGTTTGTTTGTATAATAAGCCTAATCCTGCGCAGGAAATTACTCCGACTCCGCCTTCGTTTGCTACTGCTGAAGCCAGTCCTGAGAGTGAAATTCCAACACCCATGCCACCTTGTATTATAGGCAACCTGATCTCTTTGTCTCCGATAAAAAATGATTTCATATAATGTAATATGTATAGTGATAGTATATACTACTGTCACTACAGTTGATTTTTAAACAAAAAAGCTGATTTTGATTTCTATTTTAACGTTGAATAGTTCCGCCGTGGAAATCGCGGATCAAAGCATTGCGTAGAAAGAGTCAATAATAACCCTGTTGTTTGTGGGTGTAAAGGTACAATTAATTTTTGAATAAAAACAAGAGGGGGGATTTTTTGGGATTACGGCAAATTAATTGCCGTGATCCCGTCCGGGGCATCCAGCAGGTAAATAAAAACAAAGGTCTTTCAGACATAGTAAAAAAGAATAGTCTCAGGATTAAGCAAGCTTTTCCTAAGACTATTCTTTTTTACTATCACGAGCTAAAGCTCGCTTTGTTTTTATTTACTTTCGGAGAGAAAGGGATTCGAACCCCTGGTACCTCGCAGTACAACGGTTTTCAAG
>CAZCPI010000294.1:0-775 GCA_964500535.1 uncultured Bacteroidales bacterium | reverse complement strand
TTAATTTTTGAATAAAAACAAGAGGGGGGATTTTTTGAGGGATTACGTCGCATTCGCGACGTGATGCCCCGGAGGGGATCCAGCAATGATTGAATTAAAAGTCTTCAGACTATAAATAAAAAAGACAGATGATCTTCAGTAAGCAAGCTTTCTACGACCATCTGTCTTTTTTATTTCAACCCGCAAAGCGGGTTTTTAATTCAATCATTGCGGAGAGAAAGGGATTCGAACCCCTGGTACCTCGCAGTACAACGGTTTTCAAGACCGCCGCAATCGACCACTCTGCCATCTCTCCTTGTTGGAGCTCCACTGAGCTCCGGATATTTTTTGCTGTATTACAGCCTTTTTTCTTATTCTGCTGCTGCTTCTTCTGCTGCAGGAGCTTCTTCAGGGGTAGCTTCAGCTTCAGCTGCTTCTGCTTTAAGTGCTGCTTGTTTCTTAGCTATTGCTTCAGCTTTAGCTTTGTTTTTGGCTGCTTCTTCTTCAAGACGTTTTTTGTAATCTTCACGTGCTGCATCTTTACCAGCAACTAAGATTGAATTTAATTTTGAAGTCTTCGCTGATTTCCAGGCTGCGAATTTTTCTTCTACCTGTTCAGGTGTTAAAGCTCCCTTTTTTACTCCACCTAAAAGGTGTTTTTTAAGCATCACGCCTTCTGTTGACAGAATATTGCGTGTAGTGTCTGTTGGTTGAGCTCCGCACTCTACCCAATACAAAGCACGTTCGAAATTCAAATCTATTGTAGCAGGATTAGTGTTTGGATTGTATGAACCTA
>CAZCPI010000293.1:0-2825 GCA_964500535.1 uncultured Bacteroidales bacterium | reverse complement strand
AGGCGCACAACCAAATCTGAAAAGTCGGTTTTGCGAATAATCTTATTCATAAAATATTATAAATATGTTGTTGGAGTTTAATCTCTTATCGAAAAAGTCTACAAAAATAAGGTAAAAAGCCCACTCCGGCAAAACTTTTTAACTTACTTTGTCATCTGTATTTTATAATAAAAATTATGAATAAAACTATTCCGGGATATCAGGCTGTGATTTTTGATCTTGACGGCACTTTGATTAACTCACTTTACGATATAGCTGATTCAATGAATATGGTTCTTGTTTCACATGGTTTCCCTACTCATGATTATGACAAATACAGATTGCTTATAGGTAAGGGATTGAAAAATCTGTCTGAAAATGCAATTCCTGAAGAAAACAGAAATGATGAAACCATTGGCAAAGTATTTGAAGACATGATTCGGGTATATGGACAAAACGTTGTAAATAAGACTGTTTTATATAAAGGCATACCTGAATTACTGGATTTACTAAAGACTAAGGGCTACAAAATTGCAATATTATCCAACAAGGCTCATGAACTAACCACAAGCATTGCAAAAAAAATCTTAAATAAGTGGCAGATTGATTTTATAATGGGCTCGAAACCGGAAATACCCAGAAAGCCTGATCCTGCAGGCGCAATAATCTGTAGCGAAGAGCTGGGAGTTAATCCCGAAAGCATCCTTTACCTTGGCGATTCAGGCGTAGACATGCAAACAGCATGTGCTGCCGGAATGACTGCAATTGGAGTTACCTGGGGTTTCAGAAGCAGAGAAGAATTGATAGAAAACGGAGCTATGCATATTATCGATACCCCTGAACAATTAAAAGATCTCATTCTAAGCAAAAGAGGCTGAAACCATTGTGGTTTCAGCCTCTTTATGCATTTATGACATTAATTAAAACAAGTAACCTATCGAAATACTCAGGTTTTTGTTTTGCAATTCGTTGAAAGGATTAATATTATTATTTAAAACCATCATTTCTTTACCAAGTTTTGCCAGACCCCAGTCATATTTTACTGCAAGCTGTATACCCAAAACTTCTAAACCAACTCCTGCTCCCAAACCAAAATCAACAGTGCTGACATTGTCTTTTACATTTTCATACTCGTCTGCACTATTATTTATTAAAGCTCCGGTCAGGAATGAAACATAAGGACCTGCCTGAAGATAAACTCTTGCAAGACCTGCATCCATACCATATTGGATATTTACAGGTATCTCAATGTTTTGAGATCTGAACTTAGTATCTGTTCCGCTAAAAAGGCCTGAAAGAATCGAGTTATTAAAATCTCCTCCTTTTACGCTGTATAAAACTTCAGGTTGAATTGCCAAACCTAAGGCTTTAGCCTGAAACAATACACCAAATTGATAATTCGTTGCACCTTTTACCTGATCAATAAAAGATGATTTTGTTGAAAAATTACTCAAATTGGCACCTGCTTTCACACCAAACCTAACCTGTGCACTTGCTACACTGGAAATGATCAAAATACCTAAAACAAGGACTAAAACTTTTTTCATACGTTATTTTATAAATTAAAACAATAAAGCTACAGACAGATTAATACTTCTGTTTCTCAAATCACTGAATGGGTTTTGTGCAGACATTTCCTCAAGTGTCATGCCAATCGGATTGAATCCCAGATCATATCTTGCTGCTACCTGAAGACCGAATAATTCTACACCCGCTCCGAAACCAACTCCATAATCTACTCTGTTAAGATTAAAATTTTCAACAAAATCATTAAAATCTTCACCGGTATCAGTTGTTCCACCGGTCATATAAGAGAAATATGGTCCGGCCTGGACATAAGCCCTTAACTTTTTGCCAAGGTTTATACCTAACTGCAGATTTACAGGTACTTCTATATTCTGAGAGTTAAATTTCACTGTGTTGCCTGTATATTCCGAGAAAGCAGCATCTGTAAGCTCACTACCTTTAACACTGTAAAGGACTTCTGGTTGCAGAGACAACATTCCCATTTTGGCATTAAAAAGAATGCCAAACTGATAGTTTGTTGCACCTTTAACCTGCTCGACAATATTTTCCTTAGTTGAAAAGCTTGTCATGTTTGCACCGGCCTTAATACCAAACCTTATCTGGGCGTTTGAAAATTCAGCTACAGTGAAAACCAGGACTAACAAAAAGATTGATTTCTTCATAAATTCATTTTTTAATTAATATGAGTATCAGGTTTAATATAAGACGCATCAAATGCAATTCTATAACAATTCAAACCAAAAAATGTGCGGATCAAAATTGAATTTTTGCAACATGAGCAGCGGGCAATCATCAATACCGCATAGTAATAAACAATTTTGCATTAATCCCTATTGATATGCACGGGATATATTACGCACAACGAAATCCAAAAATAGTGCAAAACTTATTTAAATAAAATATCAGCGACATCATTTTTGAAAAAAAACCAACTATTGACAGTCTTTATTTGTGGAATTAAAAAAATCAAGCTATTTTTGCAGCCGCTAACGCCCAGATGGCGGAATTGGTAGACGCGCTGGTCTCAAACACCAGTGGATTCACTTCCATGCCGGTTCGATCCCGGCTCTGGGTACTTATTAAAGGCTTTCTCAAAAAAATGAGAAAGCCTTTATACTTTTTGTGCCTGTCCTCCAAAGAACCTACCTTTTTCAATCATCACCCTTGTTTAGTTAATAGAATGATTTATTTTTACAATTTGTTGTAAGACAAAATACTATAATAATCATATCTATCAGAAATATATCACAATTTTATTGATATATTAATTATTATATATATATTGCCATCAATTCTTAGCAAGTAAATTCCTGTATCTT
>CAZCPI010000292.1:0-2844 GCA_964500535.1 uncultured Bacteroidales bacterium | reverse complement strand
CAAAACCGTCGTCACTGTTAAACCATGCACGACAACCGCGGGCAATATTTCCTGTACCTCCTCTATTCGGGTGAAAGCCAAATCCGTCAGTATTACCTCCGGCCCCGTTTTCTGAAACCGAATCCCAGTTCCTGTACGCATCACAATTAAGAACCAGATTGTTTGATCCTTTAGTGAGATAAAATCCAATAGCCATGCCATCATGCATCCTCAGATTTTCATAAATATTATTGCTACCCTCATTATGAAAGCATTCTGATTGGGTATGAGTTTTAATCGTGACCTGAACACCGGTTACTTCAAGTCCTTTCAAATGAATATTTGAACCTGTTACATTAAATGCAAAAACCCTGTATCCGGCCGGTTTAACATTTGAATAATTAAAAACAGGTTTTTCTCCGGGATAAGCCCAGTAGTTAATACGTTTGCCTGCAGAGCCGCTTTTATTTAAGTTTGTAACATATGCCCAGATACTGTTTTTCTGAGCTATCTGGGCTTCTGTCATTATATAATTACCTCCACGGATATATACTGTATCGCCGGCGTAAGCAGAAGCCTGTGCTCTTTGAACAGTAAGAAAAGGGTAGTCAATGGTGCCTGAATTAGTATCAACACCAGTGGTTGCCACATAAATAGTCTTGCAAAAAGACGAATAAACGAGAATAGTATTTATAATAGTTATAAGACAGACTTTCTTTAGCATCAGGATTTTTTTCAAAAATACAGCAAAATAAGTTATCTTTGCAGCCTCTTTGAGAAAAGAGTAATTTATTCATAACTAGCTTTGTGAAAGGCTACTAAAAAAGGTATTAAATGATTACAGTAAGTAATTTACAGGTTCAGTTCGGTAAGAGAGTTTTGTTTCAGGATGTGAATCTAAAATTTACTCCGGGCAACTGTTATGGCATAATAGGTGCCAATGGTGCCGGGAAATCTACATTATTAAAAGTTTTAGCAGGCGAGATTGATCCATCCCGCGGAAATGTAATTTTTGGTCCCGGCGAGAGATTATCTGTCCTCGAACAGGACCACTTCAAATTTGATGCTTATTCGGTTCTTGATACAGTGTTGATGGGGCATGATAAACTCTGGGCTGTAAAAAATGAAAAAGATGCGATTTATTTAAAAGAGGATTTTTCTGAAGCTGACGGTATGCGTGCTGCAGAACTGGAAGAACAATTCGCTGAAATGGAAGGATGGAATGCTGAAAGTGATGCTGCAGCTTTGCTTAGTAGTCTGGGTATTAAGGAAGATCAACATTATATGCAAATGGCAGATATAAGCGGTAAAGAAAAGGTTCGTGTACTGCTTGCCCGTGCCCTTTTTGGCAAACCTGACAATCTTCTGCTTGATGAGCCTACCAATGACCTTGATGTCGAAACCGTTATGTGGCTGGAAAATTATCTTGCAAATTATGAAAACACAGTTCTTGTGGTTTCTCACGACAGGCGTTTCCTGGATTCGGTTTCAACACATACTATAGATATAGATTTTAACAAGATACAGATGTATGCCGGTAACTATAGTTTCTGGTATGAATCCAGCCAGCTTGCTTTGCGTCAACAACAGACACAAAACAAGAAAGCTGAGGATAAGAAAAAAGAACTTGAAGAGTTTATCAGAAGGTTCTCGGCAAATGTTGCGAAATCACGACAGGCTACAAGCCGTCGCAAGATGCTTGAGAAGCTTAATGTCGAAGATATTAAACCTTCTTCCAGAAGATATCCGGGAATTATCTTTACACCTGAAAGAGAGCCTGGTAACACTATCCTGGAAGTTCATGGGCTTAAAGCTGTTGTAGATGGAGACGTCTTATTCAGTGATGTGAACTTCAATGTTGAAAAAGGTGATAAAATTTGTTTTATATCTAAGGATGCAAGGGCAATGACCGCATTTTTTGATATAATAAGCGGAGAAAGACATGCTGAAGAAGGCACTTTTAATTGGGGTATAACCATTACAAATGCCTATATGCCTCTTGATAATAATGATTTCTTTAATACTGATCTTAATCTTGTCGAATGGCTGGGTCAGTTTTCTGAAGATACCAGCGAAAGTTATATCAGAGGTTTTCTTGGAAAAATGCTTTTTGCAGGTGAAGAGATATTTAAAAAGGCTTCAGTTCTTTCAGGAGGAGAAAAAATGCGTTGCATGATAGCAAGAATGATGCTGAAAAATGCAAATGTTATGGTTCTGGACTCTCCTGCCAATCATCTTGACCTGGAATCCATCCAGGCTTTCAATAATACTCTGGTAGGATTTAAGGGTAACATTCTGATGGCTTCACACGACAGGGAATTTATCCAGACGGTATGTAACAGGATAATTGAACTTACACCAAAAGGCATAATCGATAAGATGACCGATTATGAAAGTTATATTCTTGATCCTATAGTTAAAGAACAAAGGGAAAAGTTATATTGATCAATCTTCAGGATCTGAAGACTCCTCAGTATAAAAATCATCATCTGCCGAAGAATTCAGTATTTGCAGGAGTTCTTCGGCATTTTCTTTGTCCTTTTCAAAAATATGAAGCCTGACATTAAGAAATCTGTCACTTAAGATACCTCCGACATAAGGATTGTCAGTGTTGGAGATAAAACAGGGGATACCATTTGTTTCCAATGCACCCTTAACTATTGATGCTTCACCTAAAGTGGCGAATTCCCTGAAAACGATAGTTCTGTCCTTATCCATAATTTTAGATTTTAATTTGCAGATTTATATCAGAATAGTACGGAAAAAGTCTTCTTACCTCTACCTTAGTTAGTTATTTTTCGGGAAAGAAAGAGCTTTTTGAAGGTCTTAAGATAATGGAAATGGAGAAAGAGTGGGTGGAATATC
>CAZCPI010000291.1:0-2845 GCA_964500535.1 uncultured Bacteroidales bacterium | reverse complement strand
GGGTAAAAATAAAATCATGCTGAAATTTACGGCATCTTCAGAGCCGGAACTGATCTCCTGGATTCTTTCCTTCGGAGAAGATGCAACTCTCATAAAACCAACTAGGATCGTAAAAGAATTAAAATCGAAAATTGAGAAATTAGCTGATTGCTATGACGACAAAAATCACCGGCGGCAATGGTGCGCAGCTGAATGAAGTCAGGTGAAGCGCATGGTTATACCCATTGATTACAAGAAGAATAGACGTCAAATATTTCCTTGCTTAAACTCGGCAGCACAGGCATTAGTTTTGATAAAGGATTGTCATCATAATACATAATTGCGACTTCTGATTCTTTCATGCCTCTGTTGGACGGAGAGCCCATTATCAATCCGTATTTTTTTAATAATGCTGAAATGAAATCCCGCAAGTAAGACAAATTTTTTTCTTTTTGGGTCCAGTGCTTATCATCGATATAAGAATATTGGTTTAATCTTAGATAGAAACCCTTTCCCCGTTTATCAATTCTCCAAAAAAGATACTCACTTTCATCGCCGTATGCGTAATCCCTTTTTGCAATATAAAGTTGCGTCCATGGGGTGCCGCCTGAGTTTGCAGAACATTCGAAATAAAGATAAGGGATTTGGTGATAAAGTGCTTCCTGAAGTGTGCTTAGAATATATTGCTGCGCCTCACTATTTTCAAAAAGCTCATACTTGTTTTCTTTAATAAGGTTATTCCTTATTTCGTCCTGTATCTGAATAAACTGCACATTTAGAAACTCTCTGTACTGATCAACTATCATGTTGCCCGGTGAGCTTTTAAGCGCAGATTTTAATTGATATACGTCTATAACATCATAACCAGCATCTTTTGCTTGCTGCTTTTCTGCAAAATTTACATACCCCAGTTTCAGGTACTTATAATATTGAAAATCAGGAAAATTTTTAGCATATCTTTTTAGTTGATCTGAATGTGTCGTAGTATATGTTTTGTTTTCAAAAAGAGCCTGGGTTTCTTTACCATTAACCGCGTAGTGAATTATCAAATCAGTATTCTTTTCTTGCCTCGATACCTGAATATTACTAATCTTATCCATTTGGCTACTACAAAGCCCCAAGTCATAGAAAAATGATGTAGTTAGCTGTGGGTTAGAATTATTTTCGTCAAACTCTTTAACGTACCATGCCAAGAATGCGTCTGTAGAAAGTTCTTTTGGTGAATATATGAATATATTGTTCATAAGATATTTTTTTTCATTCTTAAGTTATAGCTGTTGAGTATCACCATATCGTGGACGGATTATCGTTCCAGCCCGGATGACGACAAGGCTCATCCGTGCGATGTACGAGCATTGACAGAAACGCCTTGTTCGGCCGCATATGAAGACCAAGGCCGGATCTTCTTTATCGATCTGCTAAGCACTCGCTCTGCGACCTCGGTATCGTGCGCAGCCTGAGAGCGCAACCAGTAGCCGCTGGATAGACCAAAGAATCTACACAACCGTAGATCGGTATCAGCCGTGATCGAACGCTTTCCTGCAACAATCTCACTGATACGCTGTGCGGGAACGCCAATCTCTTTGGCCAAACGATACTGGCTAAGAGCCATAGGTTTTAGAAACTCTTCCAGGAGGATTTCGCCGGGAGTAATAGGTTCAAGCTTGCACATCATGTAATCTCATCAGTGTTAATCAACGATTTCCACATTTTCTGCCCCTGCATCCGTCCAACGAAAGCAGACACGCCACTGATCGTTGATACGAATGCTGTATTGACCCGAACGCCCACCCTTGAGTGCTTCAAGGCGATTGCCGGGTGGTGTGGGGGCTGGGGGAGAAAAACACCCGGCTACCCGATTAGCGAAAATTATTTTAGCAGTAATAATGCCTTTACTAATTCCGAATAATTCACATCATTCGGCAGTGTTTTGGGAATTTCATCAAAAGACAAAATATTTGTTTGTTTCAATTCCAGTATTTTTTTATTAATATCGTTCAATATTTTATCTTTCACGGTTTTTGGAACTAGATACACTATTTCACCTTTGCATATTTCCTTGTTGATTTTATTCGCGCGTTTAATCAAATATTTATATTTTTCTTTCTCTTCTGTTCCGCTAATTATTTTTTCAATATCTTCAACAAGAAATCCAGCTTTCGCACTAGCAATCTTTTCTAGAACAGCTTCGTATTTTTTCTGATGTTCGAGCACCGAACTTGTGCTTGCTCTGAAATTTGTTTTTAGCTCTACCAGTAAAACACTGCTTTTCGTTTTGTTTATTAACAGATAATCAATATTGGTACTCTGATTATTTTTGTTTTTAAGTGGATACTCGGGAGATATCAATTCTAGCTTATCACTACCATATGTTTTGGAAAGAATGTCTTCAATATAGAAAGACAACATCGGTGAAATTGCTCTTTCAACTTGGAATTTTGGAAGGTCATTATATTCAACAATTTTTTTTAGTAATGCTTTTATTGTAAGCATAGGTTCCTCCTTGATAAATTTATTTTTCGCTAACGGCGAGTGCTTACGCTTAATATACTTGACAAGTATTTTCCGATTTATCGTTATCTTTATACGCTCTTTAAATAAGAATCGAAAGTAAAAATATGCTTAAAATCATGGGAAATGAAATTTGGGTACAGGGCTTTTCACTGTAATAAAGACCCAAAGCCCGGTGGGTAATTTATGGGGAATTTGTCCACTGTAAAGAAAACCGGCTTTAATGAGTACCATTCGAAACAGCGCATATCATCGATAAATGCTGGAGACTCACTTTCAGGAAGAGCAGCCGCCGCCAGCAGAAGCGGAAAATCAGTTATCAGCTGTTTGCATCTTTCATCCCAATACTTTGTGG
>CAZCPI010000290.1:2361-2875 GCA_964500535.1 uncultured Bacteroidales bacterium | reverse complement strand
ATGATCGCGTCCTCCGGCAGGTCTTGAATCAGCTCTACTTTATACGGCTCGTTTTTCTCCTGCATGTAACGGATGGCCTCTGCCCGGGGCAGCTCAAAGCGCTCAAGGGTGAGGTTCTCCTTCTCGATCTTTTCCATTTCTTTTTCGATCTTCGCCAGATCGTCCGGCGTGAAGGGCTCGGGCGTGTCGAAGTCGTAATAGAAGCCGTTCTCGATGGCGGGGCCGATGGCAAGCGTTACGTTGGGGTACAGTCGCTTGACTGCTTGCGCCAAGATATGGGAAGCGGTATGCCGAAAGCCCCAGCGGCCGTCCTCATCGTCCCAAGTTAACAGCTTTAAGCTGTGGTCGCCCGTGATAGGGCGAAAAGCGTCCGCGCGCTCGCCGTCCAGCTCGCATACCAGTGTGGCCTTGGCAAGCCGAGGGCTGATGGCATTGGCGATGTCCAACGCCGTCATGCCATCCTGATATTCTTTGCAGCTTCCGTCGGGGAATGTGATGTTCATACAATGTTCCT
>CAZCPI010000290.1:673-2346 GCA_964500535.1 uncultured Bacteroidales bacterium | reverse complement strand
AGGGGCGAGATAATTCCCGCGGTTCCACCCTAATTGGTTCTCATTTTTAGCCTCTATCGCAGCCATGCGCTATGCTCCGCAGGGTGGTGTTTCCCAAGAGGCCTGCACAAAAGCGCTTTCAGCCGTGGCGCTTTTTCTCTTTGGTGCGTTTGCCTGTGGTACTGTCCCCACATCCTCGCATACAAGCGCATTATATACCCGAAAAAAACCCCTGTCAACAATGGAAAAACCGTATCTTTCCCGCAAAAACACGCCCAAGTGCTTCTAAAAGCACTGTGTCCTCCTGCCCGGAAAGGGCGTATACAAAAAGCGAACGCGGGGCAAGGCCGATCAACAGCGACAGCAGCCGTTCCCGCTTTTCCGGTGGGCAGTCCAACCGGCTTTGGTTGGCATCGGTAATGGTGCAGCCTCCGTTTGTGTGGAACAGCAGCGTCACCTTTCCGGTGCGCGGCGGCGTGATGCTTACAAAGGCGCGTAAAAGCGTCATCAGCTCGATGTACGCCCTTCTTACATATACGGCCTCCGCCGCCTTTTCGACCGCGTCCCTCCAAAATGCGTACAAGGGTTGTAAACGAAAACGCAAAAATCCTTCCAAATGGATCGTGTTGTTTTCTGCCGTATACAGGTCAAGCGCCTTTTGCACCTCTCGCTCCTGCGGGTAAACGGCGGTGCTTCGCGCCGCGTCCAGCAAAATCTTTCGCCGAAGTGAAAGCGACAGCGGCAAGGGGTCGGCAAGGCGTAACAGCACAGGGTAGCGAAGATCCCGGCACAGCATATGTGTCAGCGCCTTTAAAAACGCCTCTCTTTCTGCGGCGTTTTGCCACTCGGCGTAAAAACCGTCATTCGTTTCTGCGATAGAAAATGGCTGTGCGTTACGGCACAGCCATTGTTCCATGCGAAGCAGTATGCTCTCGCGTACATCGTCCGTCGCGATGCAATGAATTCTCATCCGTCCACACTCCGTTTTGCTGCTCTTGCTGCATAGTATGGCAGAGGGCGTGAAAAGCGTGCATGGTGGATTATGGATGGGATAGCGCTATTCCACTACGGTGATGGATCGAATGCGAACAGGGGTTTTAGGCATATCCCGTCTGTCGGTTTTCACGGCGGCGATCTCGTCTACCACCTCGATGCCCTCCGTTACATGCCCAAAGGCGGCGTACTGCCCGTCCAGATGGGGCGCGTCCGCATGCATGATGAAAAACTGCGAGCCCGCGGAATCTGGATTGCCGGAGCGCGCCATGGATAATACCCCGCGTGTGTGCTTGATGGGGTTATTAACGCCGTTTGCCAAAAACTCGCCCTTGATGTAGTGGCCCGGGCCGCCGGTGCCGTTTCCCTCGGGGCAGCCGCCTTGGATCATAAAGCCGGGAATCACCCGGTGGAAGGTCAGGCCGTCATAAAAGCCGGACTTTGCCAAGTCTAAAAAGTTCTGTACGGTGATGGGCGCTGCGGCAGCGTCCAGCTCCGCCTTGATGATACCGCCGTTTTCCATGGTGATTACGATCATAGCATGTTGTCCTCCTGTGACTAATTTTTATTGGGAATCCATTGCCCTGCCGCCTCGAACACCATGCGTCCGTCTGACCGGGCGGTGCCGCGCACCTCAAAAGCGCCGGAGGCATCCTCCAAGAGCGCCATATCCAGCGTTTCGCCGGGAGCGGCTTCCGCGC
>CAZCPI010000290.1:0-640 GCA_964500535.1 uncultured Bacteroidales bacterium | reverse complement strand
GGCGGGAACAGGTCGCAAACATAACCTGCGTAACGGGCGTTGTTCAGGTGCCGGTTCACGTCTATATCGCTGTACAACAGCGTACGGCTGTGCACAGTGGGTTCGCCCGCAAGGGTAAGGCGCAGCTTGGCGGGAGAGTCCATAGGCGGCGTTAACGCGCCGGTATCGGGGAAGGCCAAGTCCACCTTGGGGAAGGGGAGTATGCGGCGGGTATTTACGTCCACCAGTATCCAAAGAGAAACCGCGGTGCCTATTTGGTTGCCTAACGCATCCTCAAACACGAAGAAACGGCGGGAGGACACGGTGGCCGTGGCTTCCGGCCATGTGGTCACCCGAACGGTCTCAAACAGCTTGGGCCAGCGGGTAAAGGACACATGTACCTGCGCAATCATCCAAACGATGCCCAGCTTTAATAGGTCGGGCCGCCCGCAGCCAAATTGATGGGCGTGCACGCCCGCAAACTCCTGCATCAAAACCAGCGCGGATTCTGCCCGCCAGTTGCCGCAAAGGTCGGCCTCTGCGGTTACGATGGTATGCTCCGCCGTGTATACGGTGGGCAGCGTTGCATCTAAACGCATGCGTTACTTCATCTCCAACAGCATTTGTACGGTACCTGCAAGCGGTGCGGCGTCCGCGGTTT
>CAZCPI010000289.1:0-2912 GCA_964500535.1 uncultured Bacteroidales bacterium | reverse complement strand
GAAAGAAGTTCATCGTCAAACGAAGACATTACATCAACATCAGTCTGACCATAACAAGTGCCTTTTTTAATATCCGGCGTGGTATGTCTTATCAGATAGAGTTGCATTGGAGTTGATACAGTATTATAAATGAGAGATAAAAAACAATTTCAGAAATCTGTTGCAAAGCACCCAGCACATCGCCTGTATAACCCCCAAGTTTCCTGTGCACATAAATCCTGAATAATAAAAAAGTAACAAACTCAATCAGGATGATGAAACCGGAAATCCACAAAGGAAGAAACAGCATCGGTATCAGTGCAAAAATAAAACTAATAAGTACCATCTTGAAACTGCGGTTTCCTGCTACACCTCCAGCTTTATTCTCCGCATCCTTGCGCATGTATTCTGATGTATTTATCAGCAACACAGGCTGAAACCTGCTGTAAGCATTACCTGCTATAATAACTGCAAGAAAAACACCGGGAACGAGGTTCGACAAAGTCAAAAACCTCATTCCCAATGTCAATATCAATCCGACAGTACCATAAGTGCCGATATGACTATCCTTCATTATCCTTAAAATGCTCTCCTTATCTCTGCCGCCGCCGAAACCATCACAAAAGTCCGCAATAGAATCTTCATGAAATGCTCCGGTAAGCAGGATAGTAGCAACCATACAAAGAAGCACAGAAATACCTGTGGTAATGAAAATATCTGATAATAAATAAACTCCACCACCCAAAGCACCAACCAATACACCAATAATCGGCAGATAAACAGTTGAACGACTCATATTCTCCTGAGAATAACCCATACTACGTGGTACAGGTATTCTTGTATAAAACATTACTGCAGTCAGGAAAATTTGTAATTGCTTCATCTTTATCAGATTATTAGTGGATCAGAGAATTATATATTTTGAACTTTACCCGCCGTAAAGCAGCGGGTAAAAGCGCAGCAGCATTTAATCTTTATTTGAAACACCTGCAGACTCAAAACTTGCCATCTCACACAAAAAGTCAACCGCACTCTGTACAACGGGCAATGCAAGAGCAGCCCCTGTACCCTCACCTACTCTCAATCCAAGATTTAAAACAGGCTCTTCATTCAGGAATTTCAAAAGCTTCACGTGACCCTGTTCATTAGAACTATGACTAAACACGCAGTTGTCCTTGACTCCCGGTTCAAACTGCATAGCAGTCAAAACAGCATTTGTAGCAATGAAACCGTCAACAAGCAAAATCATCTTCTGACGATAACCTTCAATGAATGCCCCGACCATCATGGCAATTTCAAGACCACCAAAAGTAGCCAGAATATCCAGAGGGTCTGTAACATTATATTTTTCGCTGACTTCTCTCAGGATAGCAGCCTTACGCTTAACACCTTCACTGTCAAAACCCGCTCCGGCTCCGGTACACTCTTCAATAGAGAAACCGGTAAACTTACTCATCAATAAAGCTGAAGCAGAAGTATTCCCGATGCCAACTTCACCGAAACCGATAGTATTGCAACCGGCTTCAGCAACAGCCCTGACAATTGAAGCACCTTTTTGCATAGCTTTCTGACATTCATCTCTGGTCATTGCAGGCTCCTTCCTCATATTGCGGGTACCATGAGCAATTTTTGCATCAATTATATCAAGACCCTCAGGAAAATCATAATCAACACCAGCATCAACCACCTTCATCAACATACCGTTCCTGCGACAGAAAACACTTATCGCAGCACCACCCGTTACCATATTCATTACCATTTGCCAGGTAACATCTTTAGGATATGGACTAATTTTTTCATCAGTCAGGCCGTGATCGGCAGCAAAGACCAACATAGTCGGATTTTTGATTTCAGGATTCAACGTCTGTTGAATCAAGCCAATTCTTAATGCTATGTCTTCCAGTCTGCCAAGCGACCCAAGCGGCTTGGTCTTCAAATCGATTTTTTTCTGAAGCTGTTCTTTCATTTTAAAAATTTTTACACAAAATCACTTCTAAACGCAGCACGCCGGACATAATCTTCATAAGGCATGCACGTTTCTTTATTTATCATTTTATCTTAACAGGTATTCCTGAAACCAATAGATACACCTCATCCGAATCTTTGGCAATCATTTGATTCACCCAACCCTGAAGGTCAGCAAACTTACGGGAAGCCTCGTTTTCAGAATGAACAGACATACCCAGCTCATTCGTAACCACATACAAGGTGAAATCCTGTTCTTTAAATATATCCCATTCCTTTTTAGCAAACTCCAGAGAAGCCTTAAGGTCATACTCTTTCATATACCAGATATTATTGAGCCACAGAGTTATACAGTCAAGTACAACTACCCTGCCCTGAAGTTTCACATAACTGAGATGAAGATGTTCTTCAATATTTTCCCACTCCTCTCCTCTGTCTGCCTGATGCCTTTTTATTCTTTCATGAAAATCTTCATCCCAAATCCTTGCAGTTGCAAAATAGACAGGATTCTCAGATAACTTCAAAGCATTGGCCTGTGCAAAACTACTCTTACCCGAGCGTTGGCCACCTGTTACAAAAATGATTTTCTTCATGTTAGTAAATTTTGGTTAGATCACATTAATCATGTAACAATTTAGCAATAATCTCTGAAATTGAAATAAAAAAACAAAAAAATATAATAAACCCGGAGCCGGGCCCGAATATTTAATACAACTCAAAGAAAAGCCGGACCCGGATATTTAATACAACTGAAAGAGATGCCGGGTCCGGACAATTAGTGTAACTCAAACAGATGCCGAACCCGGACAATTTAAAAAGAGTTCATTATCAAAATCCATTAAAATTTATAACCAAGATTCAGCTTTATTTGTCTGCCAGGCATAGGATAACCATCTTTCTCGGTGAAATTCTCATCCAGCAGGTTTGAAACCGCAAGACCAACACTGAATTGATTTTTGGAACGTTTG
>CAZCPI010000288.1:2579-2915 GCA_964500535.1 uncultured Bacteroidales bacterium | reverse complement strand
AGTACCATAAAATTATTCATTTATTGGTACTTAGCGTTTACTAAAGAAAAAGAAACCGGATCAAAAAAACCTGATTATTGATGTCAAAAAAGAAGACCAGGTCTTAAGCCCTGCAACTATCCTGTTATAGAAATTGGTTCAAATCTTCCGCTTCATACTCAGAGAGCACGTTTCTCAGGTCCAGCAGGATAAGCAACCTGCCATCAAGCTTTCCTACTCCCTGGATATAGTTGGTGGATACTCCCGATGGTATGATTTCAGGTGCAGGATCTACGCTGGTATTAGGAATACGCATCACTTCACTGACCGAATCCACCATCATGCCTATGACCTGAT
>CAZCPI010000288.1:2102-2569 GCA_964500535.1 uncultured Bacteroidales bacterium | reverse complement strand
TTGTATTCCTCATTCTTTTCTGAAGACAGGATATTGAACTTCTTTCCGAGATCGATCACAACAATGATCCTCCCTCGCAGATTGATAACTCCTGCTACATATTCAGGAGCCTGAGGAATGGCTGTTATCTCAGGCATCTTTATTATCTCCTGAACTGCCATAATATCTACGCCGAATTCCTCGCCTCCTAACTGGAAGATCACAAGCTGCATCAGATCACTGTCAGCATGCTGAATGGTTTGAGCTTTTTGAGTGAGCGTGTTCATTATGAATCCTCAATTTTCAGATATGCATAGATTCGGAGCTACCTTGATATTTCATCCGGCATCTCCAGTCTTTATCGGTTGCACACTGCCACATTTTAGAGACCTCATCCAACATTCCACATCACATTCCGTTTATTATCTAATAGTTATTTCGAATATTTCGTAATTATAAATAATATATTATAGTATTTGGCCATTGTA
>CAZCPI010000288.1:0-2092 GCA_964500535.1 uncultured Bacteroidales bacterium | reverse complement strand
ACATTGTTCTCTGTGATATTAGCGGTCGTCATGTTCCGAAAGGAACTATTCTAAAAATTATGTTTTAAACAGAATATCAATAAAGATTTAATTATTTTTTAAACAGGCTTACGTAGTTTTTTTACCAACATAAAAGCGCTATGAAACTAAGGCTCAGGAAGTAAATAACAAGCTTTGCATCTTCGGTCCTTTGTGTTAAAACCGTCTTTCCGCAGATGTTCTTTTATTTTTGGTAATTTTCGTACAAACCTGTAAATATAGGTTACTTGATATTGAATCTTTGATTCTTATGCACATTACCACTAGCTCTCTTGATCACCATGGTATAGTTTCTGGAATTTATGATGAACTTGAAATTGCTAGTGTCATTGATGAAGTGCTGCCCAAAGTTGGGCAGCACAAATTAGCACATTCAACAGTATTGAAAGCCATGATCCTTAATTGTCTTGGTTTCACTGATAGCCGATTATACATGTACTCTCAATACTTTGAAACTATCCCAATTGAAAGACTTTTAGGTCCAGGGATTAATGCTTCTGATCTTACTGATGATGTTTTAGGTAGGACACTGGACAGTATCCATGATGTTGATCCAACTCAGCTTTTCATGAAGATCGCTCTGAAAATGATGGAAAAGATCAAACTAAAAACTCAACTGCTACATTGTGATACCACGAATTTCAGTGTTTATGGTGATTACGAACAAAGTAGTGAGGGATCTACAATTGAGATAACATATGGTCATGCAAAAGACAAAAGGGATGATCTGAAACGTTTTGGATTAGGGATGATCACAAATCAATGTGGAATCCCATTGTTCTCAAAGGCTTATTCGGGTAACACTTCAGACAAGGAGAGTATAATCGAAGCCATGAAAAGACTTAAGGAAAACATAACTTTTCCTGATGATGTTTATTACATTGCTGACAGTGCTTTGTATTCTGAGGGTAACATAAGATCAATGGGAGAAAGCATGAAGTGGATTACCAGAGTTCCTCAAACACTGACTCTTTCTAAAGAGCTATTGAGTTCTGAGTTGAAATTCATAAAAGGGGAAGATCCTCGATACTCTTTCTATGAAACCTGTGTTAACTACGCTGATGTGGAGCAAAAGTGGGTTGTTGTTCATTCTACTGAAATGCAGAAAAGAAAGGATGTAACTTTTGATAAGAAGATTGAAAAACACTTGCAGCAAGCTCTAAAAGAGCTTAAACATCTTAAGAACATAGATTTTGCATGTGAGGATGATGCAAGATCTTTTGTAGAAAAATGGAAGCGGGAAAATCCTTACTGTTCACTGGAAACAGTGCAGATATCTGAAGTTTCAAAAAAGGAAAATGTCAAAAGAGGAAGACCGAGAAAAGATGAAAAAGTCATCAAGTGCTATGTTATCGATGCCGAAGTATCCAGGAATGAAGAATTCATACAACATGAAGCCGAATACCTTGGAAGATTCATTATCGCTAGCAATGATCTGAATCTCGGTGCTGAACAGATGCTGAACTATTACAAAAAACAGAGTAAGGTGGAGCAAGGATTCAGATTTCTAAAAGATGGGGATTTTAGGGTTTCTGAGGTGTATTTGAAAAAACCAGAAAGGATTGAAGCATTAACAATGGTAATGGTCTTGACCCTGATGGTTTACTCTGTGGCGGAGTGGAAGTTACGACAGAGGTTAAAGGAAACAGGAGATACAGTACCAGATCAAGTAAAGAAACAGACTCAAAACCCGACATTAAAATGGGCCTTTATGTTGATGAAGGGTATCACAGAAGTGAAAGTAAGGACGGATTCAAATGTCCAAATGCAGATTGCAAATATGGATATGATCAAAGAGAAGATAATAAGAGTCATGGGGGAGAGCTGTGAAAAATACTATTTCTGAGGAGACATCTGCGGAAGGTCGGCTGTATAACCAGAAACTAAATATTACATCATGGAGTATTAAGTACAATTTTAGCTTGAGCTGCACATCAAAAAGGCTCATTTACATTTATTATATTTAGTTTATTTATGTCCCAGAGGTGTCACATGAAAGTAAAAATTACAGAGACCGTCCTGCGAGATGCACACCAATCGCTCATAGCCACCC
>CAZCPI010000287.1:0-2937 GCA_964500535.1 uncultured Bacteroidales bacterium | reverse complement strand
TCCTTTGGTAATGCAAAAGTATATATGGTCAGTAGGGATATAGAAAAATCGAAGGCATCAGCAATAAAAGCTGCTAAGTCAGTGAGAGCCGAGAGCATTATCAGAAATCTTGTTCCTGCAGATTATTCAATGATTGAAGACTGCATCAGAGATTCGGACTTAGTTTTCGAGAGTGTTGCTGAGGATATAAACGTAAAAAAAGATATAACCTCAAAAATTGCTCAATACCTGAGGAAAAATGCAATAATGGCTTCCGGTACATCAGGCTTATCAATTACAGTACTTGCGGAGTTGCTGCCATCTGATATGCGTGGCAGGTACTTTGGAATACATATGTTCAATCCTCCATATAGCATGGTATTGTGTGAAGTTACTCCAACAAAATATTCTGATAGGAATCTGTTTGAAGATGTTAAGAAATATTTAGCAGATACATTGTACAGAACAGTTGTAGAAGTTAAAGATTCACCTGCTTTTTTAGGAAACAGAATAGGTTTCCAGTTTATTAACGAAGCGCTTCAGTATTCAGAAAAATTCAAGTACAGCGGTGGTATAGACTATATTGATGCAATACTCGGTCCTTTTACCGGCAGAGCGATGGCTCCTCTGGCAACATCAGACTTTGTAGGTCTTGATGTTCACAAAGCCATTGTGGACAACATATACAGTAATACTAATGATTATGCGCATGATACTTATATTCTTCCTGAATTTGCAAAGAAACTGATTAAAGAAGGCAAATTAGGGCGAAAGACAAAAGGTGGTCTGTATAGGATGGGAACTGATGAAAGTGGAATAAAAAAACTTACTGTATATGATATAACCACAGATACTTACAGAGACAAGATCAAGTATTCCTTTCCGTTTATTGAAAATATGGTAAAAGATTTTCAGATAGGGGATTATGATTCTGCATTTAAAGAACTGATTAGCAACCATTCAATTGAAGCTGAAATTTGTCTTAGTTTTCTTTTAAAGTATGTAATATATTCCCTAAATGCTGCAGAGGAAGTTGGTTATGATATACATTCGGCGGATGATGTGATGGCAACAGGTTTTAACTGGTGTCCTCCTTTAGCATTAATTAGAGCATTTTCAGATATTACGGATTTTAAAGGATTGGTATTTGAGAGAATTGATAAACAAATTCTAAACAGTATTGACATTGATAAGTTGCTCTCTAAAGTGGAATCTTCGAAGTATGATTACAGATTGTATTTCAAGTCAATAAGGTAGGTGAACAATATGAAGAGTAGAGCATATATATTAGGTGGAGCGCAAACAGATTTCGAGAGAAACTGGACTAAAGAAGGAAAAAACGTAATAGCTATTCTGAAGGAAGCAATATCCGATGGATTTGAGGAAGCGGGCATTACATTTGATGAGGTTAAGCAATTGAATAAAGATAACAAAGTTGCGTTATTTGTCGGTAACTTTATAGCTGAACAGTATATCAATCAAGGTCATTTGGGCGGTTTACTGACTGAAGTGAATCCAGCATTTTATGGAGTTCCTTCAGCAAGATATGAGGCTGCATGTGCTTCTGGCTCAGCTGCTTTGGATGCTGCTATTACCAAAGTCCAAAATGGAGATTATGATGTTGCTATTGTTGTAGGCTGGGAGTTAATGAAGACTGTTGATTCAAAAGTTGGAGGAGACATTCTTGGCAGGGCGACTTATTATGAAAAGGAAGGACAAGGAATTGACTTTCCATTTCCGAAACTTTTCGGAAGATTGGCAGACGAAATAATTAAGAAGTATAATCTAAATGAGAGTCACTTTATGGATGCTCTCGCGATGATATCTAATATTAACTATTCAAATGCAAAACTTAATCCGCTATCACAAACCCGAAAATGGTTTATGAGTTATGAGCAGGCTCATATGCGTGGGACTGAAACAAATCCATTTGTTGGAGGAAGACTTGCAGTATCTGACTGTTCACAGGTTACAGATGGTGCTGTTGTGGTGGTTCTTGCATCTGAGGATTACATAAAAAAGCACAATCTGAGTTGCCCTTATATAAAGGGTTATGGTCACAGAGTAGCTCCGATGTTATTTGATAAAAAAATGGAAGAAGCTAAATCATCAGAATATATTCTTCCATGGACAAGACAGGCTATTGTTGATGCATATAACAGAAGTGGGTTAGATGTAAATGATATTGATGTCTTTGAGACACATGACTGTTTCACATCTAGCGAGTATGCAGCTATATCTTCTTTCGGTATTACGAAACCTGGGGAAGAATATATTGCTATAGAAGATGGAATCATTTCAATAAAAGGTAAAAAGCCAATTAATCCAAGCGGAGGGCTTATTGGATGTGGCCATCCAGTCGGTGCTTCAGGAACAAGAATGTTTTTGGATATTTACAAACAGGTTACTGGAAAAGCAGGTAAGTACCAAGTTCAGAATGCGAGAAATGGTATGATGCTGAATATTGGTGGAAGTGCGACAACTAACTATGTGTTTATTATTGGTATAAATTCATAATGAGTAAATTAGAACAAGATAAGAAAATATTAATTATCAATCCATATTATTATCCTGGTTATCGCTCAGGTGGCCCGCAGCAGACTATAATGAATCTGATTGAAGCATTTGGTGAGCAGTATGATTTTTATGTTTTAACTAAAAATCGTGATATGGGTGAAAATGAACCTTATGAAGGTATTGAACCGAATAAATGGCTAAAGATAGGGAATGCATATGTATATTATTATGACAAAGTTACTTTTGGTCTTAAGTTTCTTGCAAAAATAGTTAGCGGTTTTTCAATAATATATCTTTGCGGTCCATATTATGATTTTTCATATAAAATACTATTTCTCAATAGAATCGGAATGATAAAGCAAAATATAGTACTTGCACCGATGGGGAGTTTCACAAAGGGTGCTCTAGGTAAAAAAGGTCTTAAAAAGCAGATTTTTTGGC
>CAZCPI010000286.1:0-2942 GCA_964500535.1 uncultured Bacteroidales bacterium | reverse complement strand
CCATTTTCAACAGATACTACCGGTTTCACAATATGGAATGGAAAAGACTACACACCATTTTTTGTCAAAGGAGTAAATCTGGGGATAGCTGTTCCCGGAACATTCCCTGGAGAACTCGCGGCAGGCAAAGATGATTATTACCGCTGGTTTAATGAGATTAAAGAAGCCGGATTCAACTGTATCAGAATATACACCCTGCATTTCCCGAGATTTTACGAGGCGTTGGATTCATTTAACAATGCAAACAAAACCAGCCCGTTATATTTTATCCAGGGAGTCTGGCTGGAAGAAGAAGCACAAGGATTCAACAATAACCTCTATAATATCACAGGTATATTTAAAAATGAGATTGAAGAAGATATAGATTGCGTCTTTGGTAATAAAACTATTGATGCAAGGGCAGGCAAAGCATATGGTAATTACACTACCGATGCTTCAGAATGGTGCATGGCATTAATTATCGGCAGAGAAGTCCATCCTGAAGAAGTTCTTGAAACCAACAAAGCAAATTCATCAGTCTCGGAATTCAACGGTAAACATTTTACAATATCAAATGCATCTCCAAGTGAAGCATGGTTTACAGGCATACTTGACCATGCTCTGGACTTTATGGATACAAAATACAAAACACAACGACCATTAAGTATATCAAGCTGGCCTACACTCGATCCGATCAAACACCCGGAAGAAACAAACAGATATGAAGACACTGCTTCGGTTGACTTATCTAAAATTAAGATCATAGATGCAAAGGCAGGTTTCTTTATGAGCTATCACATTTACCCATATTATCCCGATTTCGTAGGGGCACAAAGCGATTACAAATCTGTTGAAGATGAATATGGTCCAAACAGCTATCTGGCTTATCTCGATGACCTTAAATCTCATTACAACAAATTTCCGGTTATAGTGGCAGAATACGGAGTGCCTTCCAGCTGGGTGATTGCACACTATACATCTTCAGGCATGAATCACGGAGGATTTGACGAGTACAATCAGGGACTTGTGAATATGAGATTGCTTGAATCAATAAGAAGAGCCGGCTATGGGGGCGGCATTCAGTTTTCATGGATTGACGAATGGTTCAAAAGAACATGGATTGTAGATCCTGTAGATTACAGAGCCGAAGACAGAGTCCTTTGGCATAATCTGGCTTCACCGGAACAGAATTTCGGTCTGAAAGGTTTTAATGGCGATATTTTAAGAGAAACCATAATCCCTATTGATGAAAACAAGGATATTACATACCTGAAAGCCAAAGTAACATACAGCTGCCTTGAACTTGAAGTAGGTCTGAAAAATTTGCTTGCCGTGACTGACGAAATGTGGATTGCCCTTGATACATACTTTGGAGATTCCGGTGAATCCAAACTCCCCTCCGGTGAAACCATTCCAAGCCGTTCAGAATATCTGATAAAACTGAACAACTATTCAGCAACACTATATGTAACACAGGCTTACGATTTGTTTGGTATCTGGCATGGGGTTTCTTCACCAGAGCAACTTTACCATACTGTTCCTACTGACGGCAAACCGTGGGAAGTAGTAAGACTTAAAAACAATCTTTCCCAGTCTGAAGTACAGTATATCGGTAATCTACAGACAAATACTTTCCTGCAACCGGTTTCATCAAAGGATGCAGTTTACATCGATAAAAAGTCGATAACCATTAAACTTCCATGGTCGTACATAAACTTTGTAGCACCTGACAAGATGAGAGTCATGAACGATTTCAGGAATACTGCAACCAGAGAAGACACCATATCAGACGGCATCGTTGCATCTGTTTTTTACAAAAAACAGTGGTTTACCAACGAAAAAAGATTTACCTGGGAGCCCTGGAGCAGGGTTGACAATATAAAATCACTTGAAAGGAAAAAGACTTCCTTCTCTGTCATTAAAAACTCTTTGCAGGATTTCAATAACCCGGCGATTGCATTCAAAGACAGTTTCTATTTTGAAGGACCTGACTTTCCTGTTTCGATTACTTCAGCGAATGGCTTGCTAAAAAATGATTTTGATCTTGATGGCGATTACTTTGTAAGCTTAATTGTTTCCAGCCCCAAAAACGGTCAGCTGTTCCTTGAAAATGACGGATCATTCAGCTATTTACCAAAAAAAGGTTTCATCGGTATAGATACAGTCGAATATTGTGTTTATGACGGATATTCACTCTCTGAGAGCAATCTTGCATTATTCAAAGTAGCAACTAACAGTACGACATCAACCCTTACAGGCACAATTGCCAAACCTCTTTTGATTACTCCTAATCCTGCCGGAAATGTAATAACCATATCAAACATAGGCGATTATGCAGTCTTGCAAATATTTGATATTAGCGGCAAACTAAAGGCTGAAATTAATAACGCTGAAGATAAACTCAAAGTCGATTTGAGCGACTATCATCAAGGCACATACTTTGTGATAGCCAAATCTCCCGTCAAAATCATTTCATCCAAATTCATTAAGCAGTAGTCGCAAAAATAAATAATTACCACTCATAACATCTGATATATCAATCATATTACATATATTTGTACCGATATATCAGTTGTTATGAAATCAAAAGGATCAAATTTTACTCTTAAGCAGAAGAATGTGCTTAACACATTGGGTGAAAATATTAAGTTAGCCCGTCTGCGCAGGAAGTTATCCATACGTTCAATGGCTGAGCGTGCCGGAATAGCTGCATCTACTTTAGGAAATATTGAAGATGGCTCTCCATCGGTTTCAATTGGAAGCTATTTACAAGTATTATCTGTTTTACGTCTCGAAGATGATTTATTATTGATAGCAGACAAAGACCCTTTAGGCAGACAAATACAAGATGCAGGATTAGTAGTAAAAAAAAGAGCCCCTAAAATCAAAAAGGTATCATCTGTAATTGATCATGTTATTGATAAGGGTAATTCTGAAACACCTGACTTTGAATAGTTTGCTAT
>CAZCPI010000285.1:0-2954 GCA_964500535.1 uncultured Bacteroidales bacterium | reverse complement strand
TGCGTGTAATGAAACATGAACAGGAAGCTACTGAGATTGAACCGGGTAGTAGTTTTGATTTTGCTTTAAGAAAAATATAAACTTTAAATACAAATAAACATGGCTAATCTTTCAGTAAAATATATGGGGTTTGATATGCCAAGCCCTTTAATTTTGGGTAGTTGCGGTTTAACCAACTCTATTGATAATTTGCAGAAAGCTGAAAAAGCCGGCTTCGGCGGTATTGTCCTCAAGTCGATTTTTGAAGAACAGATTCTGAATGAAATTTCTCTGACTTATAATAAATTTGAAGACTTTTCACACACTCACGCCTATGACTATATCGCTCAATATCATGAAATGGCTTCTTTTGAGAAGTATCTCAACTTTATTCGCCAGGCAACCTCGTCAGTTTCTATTCCGGTGATTGCAAGTGTAAACTGTTTTTCATCGAACATCTGGATAAAATATGCCAAAGCCATTCAGGATGCCGGAGCAAAAGCACTGGAAGTAAACTATTTTATTCTACCCTTCGACTTTAATAAAAAAGCTGAAGATTACTACAAATCCTATTTTACGCTGATTGAAGAGCTTAAAAAGCATCTTTCTATTCCGATTGCCATCAAAACATCAAGTTATTTCACAGACTTGAGTTATTTCATTAAACAGCTTTCTTACACAGGAATTGATGCCTTGGTTCTTTTCAATCGTTTCCATTCTCCGGACATCAATCTTGACAAAATGGAATTTACTTCTACCAATAATTTAAGTCGTCCTGAAGAGCTGCCGAACACTCTTCGCTGGGTGGGAATTTTGAGCGATCATCTTCGTTGCGATCTTTCTGCCACTACCGGCTGCCATGATTCCAAAGGACTGATAAAGCTTATTCTGGCAGGGGCTAACACAGTTCAGGCTGCATCTGTCTTTTACAAAAAAGGTATTGAATACGGAGCTGTCATGCTGAATGAACTCAATGGTTGGATGGAGCAGAAAGGCTTTAATAATATTGCTGACTTTAAATCCAAAATGACTTATTCAAAACTTGAAAACCCTGGTGTTTATGCCAGAATTCAGTTTATGAAATATATGTCCGGAATTGAATAAATTTTCTTTTTTTACTTTAAAAACACATTTAAGCTATGGGAAAAACATTTGTTGAAAAAATTTTACTGGCTAACTGCGGAAGTATTGTATTTGCCAGACCTCATATTGTCCTTACTCATGATAACAGTGCCAGCATCGCTGCAACATTCGCCAAGATGAACGGTGAAAAGGTAGCAGACCCAAATCAACTTTTGATTGTTTTGGATCATAATGCACCTCCAACTTCATCCACATTGGCTGATGACTATCAGAAGATCCGTGAATTTGTCAAAAAACAAGGCATTACCAAATTCCATGATGTAGGTAAGGGTATTTGCCACCAAATAATGTCTGAATATGCAAAACCCGGAATGATTATTGTGGGAAGTGACAGTCACACTTGCACAGCAGGTGCTTTTAACGCATTTGCTGCCGGGATTGACCGTACTGAATCTGCAGGTCTATGGAAACAAGGGGAAACCTGGTTCAGAGTTCCTGAATCTGTAAAAATCACTTTGAAGGGAGCGCTTCAAGAAGGTGTTTATGCCAAAGATTTGGCATTATGGATTATCGGCATGATAGGCTCCGACGGAGCAGATTATATGTCTATCGAATATCATGGTGAAGGGGTAAAGACTCTTTCTATTTCTGACCGAATGACGCTGGCAAATCTGGCCTCTGAAATGGGAGCTAAAAACGCTGTTTTCCCGGCAGACGAAGTATTAGAAAAATTTATGGGACAGAAAGTTGTCGGAATTTGGGCTGACAAAGATGCAAAGTATCTGAAAGAATTCACCATTGATTTAAGCACCATCTTCCCGGTTGTAGCAGCTCCGCATCATGTAGATAATGTCAAATCTGTTTCAGAAGTACAAGGGACAAAGTTACACCAGGCAGTGATAGGCACCTGCACCAATGGCAGAATAGAAGACATGAGAATTGCCGCCACTGTTTTAAAAGGGAAAAAAATCCCCGAGGGCTTCCAGTTATTGATAATACCTGCCTCTCAAAATATCTATTTGCAAGCAATGGACGAAGGTCTTATCAGAATATTCATGGACGCCGGAGCAAGTGTTCTGGCTCCTTCCTGCGGTCCCTGTTTGGGCACCGGTCAAGGCATTCCTGCAAGTAATATAAATATTATTTCAACTGCTAATCGTAATTTCAAAGGACGTATGGGCAACAAGGAAAGCTTTATCTACCTTGCTTCTCCTGCCACAGTTGCACATTCTGCCTTAAAAGGTGAAATTGTTGATCCAAGAGGTGGAAAAACTCAAGACAAATTCCCTTATCCGAAAAAACAGGTCAGCACTATTGATATTGCAAAAGGAGATAACCGCCTTGAAAACAAAGTTTGGAACTATTCCGATATTCACAATATGAATACTGATGTCATGTTTGCAGGTAACCTTACTTACAATGTTAAAAGTTCAGAGCCGGAAAAGATAATGCCCCATCTCTTTGCAGGAGTTGACGAGTCATTTGCAACAAAAGTAAGCTCCGGAGATATTATCATTGCCGGTCTTAATTTTGGGTGTGGCAGCTCTCGAGAACATCCGGCAGTAGGTCTCTCATTTGCCGGGGTTGAAGCAGTAATTTGCAAATCGGTTAACCGTATTTTTTACCGTTCATCGGTTAATCAAGGGTTGCCAATTTTAGTTGTACCGGAGGCAGTAGATGCCTTCAAACAAGGAGATAAGGTTTCTGTTGATTTTCAAAAAGGAATTATTCGAATTGGAGGAAATGAGTTCACCTTTGCCCCGCTTCCCGATAAATTGTTAGGTATCTTTAAAGCTAAGGGATTGGCTAATTATCTCAAAAATAATATATAATAGCAAAACGAATTTTACTCTTATGGGAATCTCTAAAAACTCAAATTCTTTCATCTTAAT
>CAZCPI010000284.1:0-2956 GCA_964500535.1 uncultured Bacteroidales bacterium | reverse complement strand
TTGGTTTTGGAAAAACCGGGAAAGCTGTCGCAAACGTTATACTTCAAAATAAAGAATTTTGTCTTGAATGGGTACTAAGGCGTAGTTCACTTTTAAATCAAAGGAGTGTTCCTGAGTTTCTAGGTGTTAATTCAGACGAGCCGGGTTTGATATATTCCAGTGAAAAAACTGAATTCACTGATTTGATAAATGATCATCCGGTAGATATAATTATTGATTTCTCTTCAGCCACGGGTATTTATACCTATGGGAAAGTCGCTGCCGAAAAGGGAGTAATTATTATTTCTGCAATTTCACATTATAAACAAGAAGAAAAAGATCTTTTACAGGAACTTTCTGGTAAAACCGTTGTATTCTGGAGTCCCAATATTACCCTGGGTGTGAACTATTTATTGTTTTCTGCAAAGTTCCTAAAAAAAATTGCTCCCTGGGTTGATATTGAGATAGTTGAAGAACATTTCAAGGGTAAGGAAGGCGTTTCGGGTACTGCTATAAAGATTGCTGAAGCTCTGGATTTGGAAAAGTCTGATATTAATTCTGTCAGGGCAGGTGGTATAGTAGGTAAACATGAAATAATATTTGGTTTCCCATATCAGACGGTAAGACTTATACATGAGTCTATTTCGAGAGAAGCATTTGGTAACGGAGTTTTATTTGTTGCTGAAAATCTGAGGGACAAAAAGCCAGGGATGTATAACTTCGAAGATATTTTATTGCCTTATTTTACTCCTGCTTAATTTTATTTATATTTAAATCAAAAAGACAAAGCCGGGCATTGCGTATTTAAATGCGCTGCTAGTTAAAAGTTTATTTTCAATCCTCGATTGAATAATGGGTGGAGTTTGCAAACCAGTGATTAAATATATTAATGACTAATCATAAAACCTGAACTTTATGCTTGATTTTATTGATCAATATCCTTTTCTATTGCCGTTAATGATTTTTTTCGGCCGCATATGTGATGTTACTCTTGGGACTCTCCGTATAATATTTGTTTCAAAAGGTGAGAAATACAAAGCTCCTATAATTGGTTTCTTTGAGGTCTTCATCTGGATATTTATTATTTCACAGATATTTTCCAGAGCAAATGGATTTATCTCATACCTGAGTTATGCGGCAGGATATGCTATGGGTAATTATGTTGGAATAATGATTGAAAGCCGGATAGCTTTTGGTATAGTGATTTGCCGGATTTACACAAATAACTCTCCATCTGATTTAGTACAAATGCTCAGTGAAAAAGGTTATGGTTCAACAACTATTGAAGCAATGGGCATGAAAAAAAAGGCTTACATTGTTGAGGCTGTCGTTGAAAGAAAATCGTTGAAGGAAATTGAATCAATCATAAAGGAATTTGATAAGGATACATTCTATACTGCTGAGGATGTACGAACCAGGCACAGAGGAGTTTTCCCTGAGTCTGAAATGTTTTTTAAGCGCTGGAGACCTGGTAAATAAAAATTATGATTCCGGGTCTTGAGCATTTTTATTTTCATCACTTAAGTCTTCGGGCTCATCTTGTTGTCCTGACTTTTTTGTTTTTTCAATCATAAAAACAAGAACCGAGCAAAGAAGTATGCTTATAAGTACTACTGCATATGATACATTCTGGATTGCCTCAGCTGAAACCATATCTCCGACACCTGTGGCTGCCTTTTGCATGGGAAGTGATGCTAATACTGCTGCAACAAGTCCTTTTGGGCCCAATGAAATAATTAGGTTACGGTCTCGCTTTGTTACATCTTTCCTGCCAACACTTTTCGAAGATATAATCCTGAAAAGAAAAGTACATGCAACAAGTAATACTCCTACGATAATATGCCATATGTTGTTGAGTTGAATGCTTAAACCGATATAAACAAAGAAATAGGTTTGCATGATGAAAACGATCTCGGAAAAGAAATTTTTTTCCTCTTCATTAAGTGTGGATTCTTCATTATCATGAAATAACTTTCTGAAAAGCGCGGAGTGACCGATATTTCCCATTGTCATACCGTATGCTAATATGCAAATGCCTCCATTTAATCCTATTTTCTCAGTTAACCCGTATAAAATAAACGCTGAAGCAAACGATGTAAACATTACATTCTTTACACCCTTGAGTATTTTTTTAAGGAATACAGTCCAGATTAATCCAAAGGCGAAACCTAATAAAATGGCAAATATCAATGAAATCCCCATTTTGGATAAAATACCTGATACACTAATCTGACCGGTTTCAATACCTCCAAGTAAAGCCAGAGCAACTACCAGACATAGAACATCGCTAAGAGCAGATTCGAGATAAAGTATTGTTTTAGTTTTTTGTCCGGGTTTAAGTTGGTTAACCATTGGTATTACCACAGCTGAAGAAGTGCCGCCTAAGGCTGCACCAAGAAATAAACTGTAAAGCCAGTCAAGGTTTAATAAAAGTCGTCCTATTAAAATGCCTATCGCTAGTGAAACAATAAAATTTAGCAAAGTGAGTGAGGTCGCTCCTAAAAGTGATTTTTTGAGATCATCCAGACGAAGATTCGTACCACTTTCAAAAAGTATGGTTATCAGAGTCAATGTTGTAAAAACACTTCCGAAGTTTCCAAGAAATGATGGAGTAATCCACTTGAATATTGGTCCGGCTATAAGGCCTATAAGTATTAATAATAATACAGAAGGGATTCTTGTTTTACTGAAGAGCGCGCCCGAAATGTGAGCAAAGAAAATCAGCAAGCCTAAAGCAATAAGTACTGTTGTTATATCCATGGCAATTTATTTCTTATGAGAATAAATATAATCGCGGAGAATTTACAATGTAAATAATTTTTTTGGGATTTAAAACAAAAACAGAAAACCCTGACTGAATTTCTTCAATCAGGGTTTTGTAAGAGGTGTACCCGAAGCCGGACTCGAACCGGCACAGCCGCAATGGCCAAAGGATTTTAAGTCCTTCGTGTCTACCATTCCACCATTCGGGCAACAC
>CAZCPI010000283.1:0-2957 GCA_964500535.1 uncultured Bacteroidales bacterium | reverse complement strand
ACTTTTGGTTTTCTCACGTAGTAACCGATATACCACGCAGTATTCTTATAGATACCACATCAATTGATGTCTTCACTTTACGGAATTCACTGTACAATGCTGTAAAGTATGCAAGAAAAGATGACATTAGTTGGTCTGTACTAGAGCACCTACTTTCATCTGATATTCATCCCTTTATTAAGGTGGCTAATGTATCCTAAGTGTGAATGTGACCAGCTTCTTGATGAAATAGAAAATCAAGAAGTTGATCTTGAATCGGAGGAAGCAGCAGATACTGTATTCCCAGTTCAAGAGGATGAGGATGGAATTGAAGAAATTGATGAATCAATTGGTTTTGAAAGTTGTGTTCAATTTAAGACATACATTTTCAATGATGGGTTTTCTTTACTTGTGGTTACTGAACCTCCACGGTGTAGTTATAATCGTACACAAATTCTTCCTAAAAAAGTTCAGGGCACATGCACCTCCTTTGGAGTAAATACTCATTATTATTGCCTTCACTAGCTAGTGGCATGAATTAGGTAAGTTTCTTAAATAAGAACACCAGCACAGTGCTTCAAGTGCTTCACTGGTTGTATGCTTCTTTGAAGGTTGCAGATTCAAACCCCTTGACACTTCAACTCTCTTCATGGTATAATATCTTTAGAAGGTCAGAAAAACGTGATTTCAAAGCAGAGGAGATGATAATAATGCAGGTTTGTGTAAATGGAATTGCATATGAAAGACATGTTGAGCATTGCTCACCAACTAAGTATGCTAAGGATGTTACTGTTTCTGCTATACTTCCAGCTAACAATTCTGATAATCTTGTTGTACTTAGGTTTAATGAGCTTGGATGGCAAGCTGTTTCAACAAAAGAAAATAATCATTATATTGGTGAAACTTTGTTTTTTATTCCAGTGGATTCTGTGCTTCCGCTTGAACTGTCTGAGAAGCTTGGTGTAACTAAGTATCTGTCTCATGGAAAGGTGAAGCTTGCTAAGTTTCGTGGTAACAGATCTGAAGGGCTTATTGTCAACAAAGAAGTTGTCGCTCCTTTTATAGATTCCATTATGAAGTGGGAAGATCCTCCCAGTATTGCAATGTCTGGTGAGATGCTTCCTTCCAAAGATATTCCGTTTGAGTTTGAAAAGTTTTACAAGATGCCAAACTTGCTTAATGAACCTACTACCTTTGATGTAGGTGAGCATGTTGTGATTTCTGAAAAGATTCATGGAACAAATTGCCGTTTTGGAATTCTTCCGCATCCTGAAACTGGAGTTCCTACTTTTTACATTGGCAGCCATGAAACTGTTCAGAAAAATGATTGTTCTTCTGTGTATGCTATCACAATTCGTAGAGTGTGTGAGCATGTTTCTCTTCCAGAAGGTTTTGTATTTTTTGGTGAAATTTTTGGAAAGGGCATCCAGCACCTTGACTATGAACAAGTTACTCCAACACTTCGTGTGTTTGCTATAATCAACAAAGGTAGATACCTTACACCTTTTGAGACAAGCAAGATGTGTGAGGAGATTGGACTTGATTGTGTTCGGTTTACTCCTGTTATTTTTGAATCTGTATCTCAAATGCGTGAACTTTCTGATAGTCCTTCTGAGATTACTGATAAACATCATCGTGAAGGCATTGTTATTCGTTCTGTGTGTGATGGCAGGAAGATGGCAAAAGTTATTGGAACTGAATACCTTAGTGAAACAAAAAGGACTGAGCGTCATTAACACTTATTGGTGGTGGTAGCATGTTGCCTGTAGTGCTTGCTTTACGTTATTACTATTCTATACAACATGCTAAAGAGTATATGACTCATGTAGAAGGTTTTGAAACAAATCTAGTTTATCCCAGATCCATTGTGGATCTGCATACTGTACAAAGAGGAGAAGATATTGATGAAGAAGCACGAAATCAAAATCGAACTTGTTACACAGTTTGGAAAAAACACTGTTGAATGGGTGGGTGATGCATCTGAGGTTTACCCAGCATCACTTCAGCTTATTGGTGGTATTTTGAAAGGGTTGAACGAGGATCAAACGCGTGGTGATGCTTCTGTATTTACCGCGGGATCAGTTACTCTTGATGGAACTAAGTATTCTTTGACTGAAGGTTACTCTGTAGTAAAGGATAAGTATGAAAAGTTTACTGCGTATATTGAAAGAAAGAGGGAACCTAAGTCTTCTAAGAAAGCAAATGTATTTGAGCATATTTTCATCTTTGATGGTACTGCAAGCCTCAAAGTAACAGGTACTGTTGATGATGGGAAACTGTACAACATTGAAAAGAATCTTATCTTGAAAGATGCAGAGGATACTGTCGAAGTTCCTGTTGACTGGCTGTCTCCTGATAATATGGAGAGTCTTGCGCGTCAGCTTAGAGAATTTTATACGGAGGTAGCTATGTCTAATCTCTTGGCAAGGAAGAATTAAGAAGGTATACATTAGCTTCTTCTTCAAACCCCTTGACGCTTCATCTGTAGGCATGGTATAATATTACCATTGTCAGGGAAGGGGGGCCACCAATGAGGGCAACGAAGTATCTGGTCTGTGTGGATCGTTCTTCTGTTTGTAGGTCGCTTGCAGAGGCTCTTGATGTAGCACTTACTGATCCAAAGGTTCCATACTATGTTGTAAAGTATGCAATCCAACAGATTTCGACCCTTACACGGATGGAGCTTGCAAAAGAAGCTTCCACTGAGATGGTGTACGATTCTCTGACACAACTTCTTCACTCTCTGCGAACTTCAGGAAGGGAGAAGTAGTAACAAACGGTTGGGTTACTTTTACTTTATGCCAACTTATTTGGTGGTAGCCCTTTCTTTATTTAGTGAATGATAAAGAAGTTTGGGGCCAGATGCTAGTGGGCGGTATGCACTTGTTCGGTTTTCCGGGCTTGCACATCCTACTACATTCAATAAAAGATAAGTAACCCACCGTTTTATTACGCAGTCGTAGCTCAATGGTAGAGCA
>CAZCPI010000282.1:0-2962 GCA_964500535.1 uncultured Bacteroidales bacterium | reverse complement strand
TGGTATGTTGATGAACAAATTGAAGAAGAAGCCAATGTTGATGAATTAATCAGTCAGTTGAAGCTTATAGGTGAAGACGGACAAGGTTTATATCATCTTGACAAAGAGCTTGCAACAAGAGTTTTCGTGGATCCCACGCTTCCTGCTGCAAACTAACTGAATGGTCTGATATAGTGTGGTAAAAAGCTTTTACCACTTGCGTTATAAAAGATAAGATTTAAATAAATGCGTTAAACCCCAAAGTAGTTTTTACTATTTGGGGTTTATTCTTTTTACACTTAAGCTATTTATAACGTCGTATTCCATAAATGCATTGTTCCTGAAAAACTGTTGACATGAACTGCTTTTTTGTAAATTTGTATGTTTTGTATAAATGCATCTCTTCATAATGAAAAAACTTACATTTTTGTTGCTATTGGTTTGTTTTACTGCCCGGGCTAATACTTATTATGTTGCTACCGATGGTAACGATTTAAACGACGGTAAATCAATCACTACACCTTTTAAAACAATAGCAAAGGCTGCGGGTATAGTTGTAGCAGGTGATTTTATATATGTCAGAGGAGGTAAATATTTAATCTCATCAACCGTCACTTTATCTGCAAAAGGCAATGCAAATGCATTAATAAGACTGGAGGGTTATAATAATGAAAGGCCGCTGTTTTATTGTGCTGGACTTTCATCAGGAAAAAGAGGTTTCGCGTTATCAGGTAATTATTGGTACATAAAAGGGATTGACATTACTAAAGCCACAGATAATGGGATGATTATAAGTGGTGCATATAATACGGTGGAATTTTGTACTTTTTCTGATAATGGAGATTCCGGTCTGCAATTGTCTTCCGGTGCCAACAATAACAAAGTCATTAATTGCGATTCATATTATAATGCTGATCCTCCTGATTACGGAGATGCAGACGGTTTTGCCTGTAAGATGGATGTTGGAACAGGTAATTATTTCTATGGTTGCAGAGCATGGCAAAATTGCGACGATGGTTGGGACGGATATCTGAGAGGTGCAAATGATGTAACCACTACCGTTGAAAATTGCTGGACATGGATGAATGGTTATCTTAAAAACGGGACAGACCCAGGTTCTCAGGCCAATGGTAATGGCTTTAAAATGGGTGGTAGCGATGATAAAACCTTGAAACACAATTTTGTTGTAAACAATTGCCTTTGCTTTGATAATAAAGCCAAGGGATTTGACCAGAATAACAATAAGGGTAATATGACTGTTTATAATGGAACTGCATTCAGAAATAAGGGAAATAATTTCAGTGTGCCTATTGCTTTGGCTTCAGGTAAAATATGTAAAGTTGTGAACGGACTAAGTTTTTCAGGAGGTATTTCGCTTGGCAGCTTTGTCTCACAAACCACAAACAGTTGGCTGATTAATACCCCGGTAACTGAAAATGATTTTATGTCAATTGATACTACCGGAGTTTCCGGACCGCGAAAAGCAGATGGTAGCCTGCCGGACATAAACTTTATGAAACTCAGGAAGGGGAGTTTTTTGATTGATGCCGGGACAAACGTTGGACTGCCTTTTTCAGGGAAAGCTCCTGACCTTGGTGCATTTGAATATTTTGATGCTTCTTCTGTAAATCATGCTGCTTCTAGTAATGTGGCGAAAGTTTTTTTTAATAATGGTATTCTGAATATAAATTGTGAATTGAAGGGATTAGCCGGATTCGCCTTTTTATATAATCCTGATGGCAGAAAATTATGGGGTAGCAGATTGGACTCTGACTATACAAAGTATGAATTCAATCATTTATCCAGTGGCTTTTACATCCTTGAAATATCAGCCGGAAACCAGAAAGCCAGTTATAAACTGATTAAATAAAGAATATTATGGAAATTAAAATAGGAGATAAAGTAAGATTTCTGAATTCTGTTGGTGGCGGAGTGGTTTCATCTTTTAAAAACAAAGACATTGTAATGGTGTTGGAAGATGATGGTTTTGAAACCCCGGCATTAATCAGAAATTGTGTTGTAATAAGTGATGATAAGAAACTTGAGGAGCCGTTCAAGGCGGTTTCACAAAAAAAAGAGCCTGAGAAAACTGATAAAGTAAAAATTGAGAAGATTGAATCCGGTAAGTCAATAATTTCTAAGGTTACTGAAAGCAGGGAAGGAGAGTTCCTGAACATTAATCTCGCTTATCTTCCGGCTGAAGGGAAGTCATTTACTGAAGGTATTTTTGAGTGCTACCTGGTAAACGACAGCAATTATGATCTGATTTACAATTATGCTTCTTGTAGTGGAAAATCCTGGAAAAGCAGAAGTGCCGGACAGATTGAAGCTAATTCTAAATTATTCATTGAAGAGTTTGGTAAGGAGAGTATTAATGAGCTTGAAAAGATTAGTTTTCAGGCTATTGCATTTAAGCCCGGAAGGTTTTACAATTATAAAAATGCAATTTCTGTTGAGCTCAGGATTGATACTGTAAAGTTTTATAAACTGCATTGTTTCAAAGAAAATGATTATTTTGACGAAGATGCTTTGATTATTAATGTTGTGAAAAATGATCAGAGTGAAAAGTCATATCTGATATCACCAGAAGATATTAAACAGGCTATGCTTGAAAAAGAAGTTGTGAAACCGCGGGTTTCTGCTCCTTTAGAGAAAAAATCATCTCCTCTTGAAGTTGATCTTCATATTAACAATCTGCTGGATTCAACAACCGGCATGGAAAATAAGGATATAATAGAATATCAGTTGAAAGTATTTCATGAAAAAATGAATGAAAACATTTCTAATAAAGGATTTAAGATTATTTTTATTCATGGGAAGGGTGATGGCATTTTAAGAGCTGCCATAATTAAAGAGCTGAAAAGCAAATACAGGAATTGTAAATATCAGGATGCCTCCTTCAGAGAATACGGTTTTGGCGCTACACAAATAACTATTTATTGAAATCATTAGAACAAGCGGCATTTTATATGGTTTAAATGAA
>CAZCPI010000281.1:2434-2964 GCA_964500535.1 uncultured Bacteroidales bacterium | reverse complement strand
GGTGCTGCTAAAGTAAAGGACTCAGCTAAAAAGGCTTTCAGCCAGATTGCTTCTTTCTTGCTTAAAGCAGAATAGTTTATTTTTATTTAAGAAACCTGCATGTTAGAAATATTTTTGGCATGCAGATTTACTTATAGTTTAAGTGTAAACAAAATAAAAATATAGTATGAGAAATTATTTAAGTAATAAGTTGTTTCTGTTATTGTTATTTTCTATATCTGCTTTATTTGTTAATGCTGCTGAAACAATCTGGCCGATAGAAGGTAAAAAAGCCGGAGAAGGTATTTTATATAAGCCCGGTGATTATGCAGGGGACTATAAGATTTTTGATGATTTGATAATTTCTGCGCCTGAGGGTACAAAAGTACTGTCTCCTGTTGATGGAAAGATTAGTAGTATTTCTTACATTTATCTTAATTCATTTATACAGTCTACAAGTTATACTATTCCAGATTTGTCTAATGAGGATATATCTGAATTTGACAAGAAATTTCGTAAGAGTATTACAGAAGGCACTAATTTAAATGATC
>CAZCPI010000281.1:0-2424 GCA_964500535.1 uncultured Bacteroidales bacterium | reverse complement strand
GCATAGGCATTTCAAATGGGCAAGGTGAGGTTTATTGGATTAGCGGTCTCCGTCCGGTTGAGATTTTTAAAACAGGTTATTCTGTAAAAAAAGGTGAGGTTATAGGTACTGTTGGTTTCTTCATTAATCAAATACCTGAATCATGCATTTGCCTTTCAAAGAGCTTATATTCGAAAGCAGCGGATCCTATGTCTCCCTTTGGATTAATAACCAGTTTTGTACCTCCGAAACCAGTTGAAGTTAAGAAAGAAATCCCTGTCTCAGAACTTATTGAAGATTTTGAAATTTTCAGAAATGCTTTAGTTGAAGGACACCCCGGATTGTATGATTATACCTCGCGATCAAATATGAGTTCAACGTTTGAGAGTGTTCGTATTAATTTAAACAAATCCATGTCTTCTGTGAAGTTCGGAGAGCTTCTTCTACCTGTTTTGGATTCTTTGAGGGATTCTCATACTGCTCTTTTTAATTTTTATGGTCGACCTGAACAGATTAATCGCAATAAATATTTTGGTTTGCCAATACGTTATGGCTTTCAGAATGACAGTCTGATTATTTATCAGGCTTTTCAAAAATATATTAATCTGCTCAATAAAAGGATAATCAGAATTAATAATGAAGATGTCAATTTAATACGTCAGGGCATCAGTTTTAAAAATCATTTTCAGGAAGGCTTTAATAATGAAAGAGAAAAGATAAGTTTTTTTGTAGCTTTTCAGGATAGATTTAAAACTATACGCAATCATAAATCAGGAGATTCAATATTATTTACTTTTTCAGATAATACTGAGGCTTCTTTTAAATATTTTGACTTTGTCGGTAATGAAGAATATATACCTGAAAGGGTGAAAATAAAAGATACTATATTTAATAATTTCATATTGAAAAGACTGGATTCTGCAACTTATTATTTGAAGTTTAATTCTTTTGCATTAAGCCAGGTTGATGAAGATAGTCTTCGAAATGCAATGAAGAGTATTTGTAACTCATCATGCAGTAACCTCATAATTGATGTTCGGGATAACCCGGGTGGTAACGATTCCTACTGCAGGTTGTTCTCAATGATGACTCAAAAGCCATTCCGGGCAAGTGTGTCATCAATGGTAAAGAGTAACGGACAATACAAATTTCTAAAAAATGCTCCCAGTTATTTTTCGATAGATACAGTTAAGCTTTTCAGTAATTACAAAAAAACAGAAGGAATGGAAGGTTTCTATTTGAATGGAGGTGAATTGTATTTACCGAATGACAGCATAAATTATGAAGGTAAAGTATATGTGCTTGTTAATGAAGGATCTATATCCTCAGCAACTTTATTTCCTGCTCTTGTTCACAAATATAAAAGGGGTATAATTATTGGCAGAGAAACAGGCTCTTGCTATTATCAGATGAATGCCGATAAATTTGTTACTGTGCATTTACCCAATTCTATGATCGATTTACGCATGCCTCTGGTAAAATTAACATTTGATGATATGATGGATCCTGAAATACCCTGGGGTCATGGTGTAATTCCTGATTATTATGTAGGATTTAATGCAAAGGAATATCTGTATAAGTCTGATTCTATTTTAGATTTTACTCTCAATCTAATCAAACAGTCAGAAAGAGGTAATTAAATAGTGGTATGTATGGTCTGCCGACTGGTAGTTGAGATAGTTTTACAAAAAATCCTTCCGATTTCTCGGAAGGATTTTTTGTAAATGCAGATTTGTTCAGACAATCTTTTTATTAGTTCTTAAATTGATGTTCATTACCGAAATGTTGATTTCCTCTTGTGTACGGGCCGCTTGCTTTAAATTCGTCTAACTTCTTTATTTGTTCGTCAGTAAGTACCGGTTTGATTTCATCAAGATTGCCATGAATTTTGGCGAACTGTGCATCACGCTTTTTCTCGGATTTTTTATATCTGGCTATTTCCTTCCTGGATTGTTTCATCCTGATATCTTTGACCTGGGATGTTTGTTCAGTGGAGAGGCCGAGTTGTACTTTGAGTTTTTCAACCTGCATGTCTATCCTTTTTTCAGGATTTATCATCGGCATCATCTCATGATTTCTTCCACGTTTGAAACTCTGCCTACCTGCCAAAGCATAACCGTTTCTACGAAGACCTTGTCTTTGATCCATTCTTGCGTCATTTCTTTGTATGCCACGTCTGCCGGCCATAGCATAACCATTTTTATGCATTCTCTGTCTCCTGTCCATCGCGAAACCATTCCTGCGAAAATCCTTTTTGCCATTCATTGCAAACTCTCCCTTGCGATTCCTCTTCCTGTTTTCCTGTGAAAAGTTTTTCTTGTTGAAACCTTGTTTACCTTCCTGAACAAAACATTTACCACAGTTTGTACAGTTGGCACATGGCCTCTGGCTGTCTGTCAGATCCTGTTGTCTGCCCATGTTTTTACCTTCGATTACCTGATCTTT
>CAZCPI010000280.1:0-2980 GCA_964500535.1 uncultured Bacteroidales bacterium | reverse complement strand
TCCTGTATTTTATACTTTGATATTATCACAGTTGTTGAAAATATGCAACGAAAAGCGTATCGTTGCATTTATCGTTGCAAAATGCAACGCAAAAATCGTTATCGTTGCACTTTGATTTGCAACGACATGTATTCATATATTCATTTTGTACTAATATTATGCATATAATCTGGTTATACATGATATAAAGGCAAAAGCAACTGTAAGGTATAATAAAAATTCATTGTCCAACAGATAATGTCTGTTAAGCAATGAATAATTATTATGACTATTTCTGATTGTTATCAGTTGATAATAATCAGTTGGTTTTAATTCTTTACTTCTTCTTTATCTTGTTTAGTTTTGCATTTAGGCTGAGCAAGTCTTCCTTTGTTAATTTTACTCCTACCATACCTATCATGCCGCTTAGCCGCAGTACTGTGAATCCTCCAAGCATTTTCATCATGGAATCATTCATCTCAAAACCGCCTGCTACTTGCTTACCTTTCTTTGGCAGCATTTTTGCTATTAATCCCATAAAAAGAAGCTTCCCTCTAACGGTTTTCATAATGTCTCCGATTTTATCATTAAGAGAGAAATACCCCTCAGGCATAGTAATGTCAAACCAGTTAAGGACTGCGTTCTTTTCCTTCATACGGTATGACTCATCAAATTCATCAACTTTATTTATTGTGCTTTCATCCTTTAGACTGCCTGCTACAGCAGTTATTATTGTTTTACCTATATTAGGAACTTCGAAATAGAAGAAATAGTTAGCTTCTTTTTTGGCTATTGACACACCATTTGCAAATAGTTCAACTTCAGGCTGATTGGAATAAACAGTAACCTTAGTTATATCTTCAACACGGTTTATGTATCGCTTAGAGCATATGTGAATGAATGGCTCGTCAGATAAGTATGCTTTATAGGCATAAAAGGAATCTTTTTTGTATTTGCGGTCCATTGTAACAAGCCCTTTGTGATTCTGTCCGTTTTCGCCACCTTCACTTCTTGCATCTGCACCAAAGTCAAACATGTTCCAGACATGAGTCGCCCAGATATATTTACGTGAATATAACTGTTTTATGAGTTCCTCATGATAATATGCCTGGTATTCTTCAGTATAGTCTCCCTGTACGGGTTGTGAGGTATGCCAATTCAATGCCTCGCATCCATATTCAGAGCAGCCTATAGGTATATTGGGATTTTTTTTATGGAAATTATCAAACCATGGACCGTTCATTGAAGTTTCTCCACCATACCAGCCGAAATAGTGATTATATGCTATAACATCAGGTATCTTTATGTAGGGGCTGTCTATAGAACAAGGGGAGACAACAGCAATAGTTGTGAGACGGGTTTTATCCATTTCATGACAAAGGTCATTAAGAACATTGTGATTATTAATAAGGTCAGGGTCTTTGTCTCCTTTCATGCTCACTTCATTCGAAAGACCCCAAACGACAATAGAAGGATGGTTATAGTTCTGAGCTATAAGTTCCTTCATCTGGCTTATTGTATTGTCATTTGCCAATGGGTTGTGTTGTGAAATATATGGTATCTCTGCCCATACTACCATTCCATATTCATCACATAAATCATAAAAATACTGATCATGCTGATAGTGAGCAAGGCGTATTGTCGTACATCCCAACTCATAAATAAGTTCCAAATCCTCTTTGTGATGCTCGGGTAAAAGTGCATTTCCATATCCTAATCGGTCCTGATGTCGGGAAACTCCCCTTAGAGGATATTCTTTTCCATTCAGGATAAAACCATTATTGGAATCAATATTGAAAGTTCTGCATCCGAAACTTGAAGAGATACAATCAATTACTTCATTATTCTGTACAAGTTTAACTTCAGCTTTATACAGATAAGGATCTTTACGGCCATGCCAGAGATGAACATTTTCTATATTCATAACAGACTTTGTTTCATAGTTTTCTGATTGTGAAATTGTATTATTCTGACTGTCATAAATGGTATAACGTAGTTTTTGTCCTTCTTTATAATTTGTTATCCATGTTTCGATATGCACATTAGCATTCTTACCAACTATATCAGGAGTTATTTTCAATCCCGGACCTCCATGATAGTCCAAAGAGAAATGAGATTTGTTTACACAAATTAAGTTCACATCACGATACAAACCTCCGTAGAATGTGAAATCAGCGACCTGAGGATAAACTTTTTCATTATGTGAGTTATCAACAGCAATAACAAGCAGGTTTTCATTGTTGAAGTCATTGGTAATATCAACTCTCCATGTAGAATAACCACCATCATGATGAGCTAAATGTTTTCCATCAAGAAAAACATCAGCCGAGGAATTTGCTCCTTTTATTTCAAGATAGTAGCAATCCGTCTGTGGTAAATCAGTTTTAATTATTTGCTTCGCATAATAACAGGTACCACGATAATAGTCATTTCCCCCATCCTGTCCATCTGTCGCATTCCATGTGTGAGGTAAATTAACCCATGCCCAGTCCATTGGCATTTTATCGGGAACCTTATCAGCTTGTTTAGTAAATGCCCATTTTGCATTTAAGTTATATACTGTTCTCAAGAAATTATCTCCTTTGTATTTTTATTATATATGGAAGACAGGAGATTCCTGTCACCCATTTTGATTATGGTTGTAATCTTATCGTGTTTACTTTTCTTCAGCAGCACGAATGGAATCCAATTCCTTATTCATTTTTGATAGATTCTTTTTATCAAGGTTGTAAATAAGTCCCAGTCCTACATACTGAAGAAGAGCACTGAATGTATATAGAGAAGCAACCAGATAACGCATTCTGATAGCGACTTCAAAGGTCTGACTGCCTTCATTTGCTTCAACATATCCTAAAGCAACCATTATGACAAGTGCAATTGCAGGTCCAAGGCCTTGTGCAAGTTTTCTAAAGAAAGAATGTAATGAGTAAGTAACACCTTCTTCTCTTGCTCCATTTTTCCATTCGTTATAATCAATCGCATCTCCCATCATTGCCCAGGA
>CAZCPI010000279.1:0-3001 GCA_964500535.1 uncultured Bacteroidales bacterium | reverse complement strand
CCAGTTCTACCTTAATCGCATCGGGAGCTTCCACCCTGCAGGTAACACTCAGGTCCGGGTTGATCCTGGGGTATTCTTTCCCGGGAATATTGGTTGAAGCACTTACAGGTTCTCTTGATACTATTGATTTCTTTGATCCGCAAGAAGGGGACACTGTCATTGTGAACAATCCGGCGGCTATTATATAAATTATCCTCATTTTAATTGATCTGTTTGAAGAGTTTCTGTGCAAACGTATGAAGGCTTCTTCTCCAGGTAAGCCATTCATGTCCCGTGTTTTGAGATACATAATAAGTATTCCTGATACCTCTGCCGGAAAGTATCTCGTGCATTTCCTGTAAAAAGGTTCCTTCTGTTTCACCTGTGCTGATGAAGAGAAGATTATACCCGGCGTTGAATGTGTCAGGATTCTTAAACACACCGTTATAGGCACTGTTAAGCATTGCTGGATCCCTGTAGCTAAACCCACCTACATAAGAAAAAAGATCCCGGTATCCCAGTCCCAGATCATAGGCCTGATTGGCTCCCCAGGACAGACCGGCAATTGCCCTGCTTGTACGATCATTAATGGTTCGGTAACGGCTGTCAATAAGAGGAATTACTTCCCGGGTCATCATACTCTCAAATCCGGAAAAAGGATCGTCACTTCCAGGCAAGGAAGCGTAACCGTTATTCATGACTATGATCATGGGTTCTGCCTTTCCCTGAGCAATAAGATTGTCCAGAATTACGTCAGCAAAACCCTGGTATATCCAGCCGCTTTCATCTTCTCCCCCGCCATTTTGCAGGTATAGGACCGGATAACGTTTTTCAGAGTTCGTATCATATTCTGCAGGCGTATAAACATACATCCTTCTATATTCACGGCATACGTCAGACCAAAACCTCAGCGAACGTACCGCCCCGTGGGAAATGTGTTTCTTTGGCATGTACCAGTCTCTGTCCTTTTCATTCTCTGCAATTTCCACAGCACTTGAAAACATGCCGCATCCATAAAATGAATAAACAGAAGGATCTGCAAATGAGAGTCCCCCAATTTTCATGGAATAATAATGAAAACCTTCCTTCTGGGAATCAGACGTTACCATCCAAAGACCGTTTTCATCCTTGTTCATCAGGTAATCCCTGCCAAGAGAAAGGACTACTGCATTTGCTGAGGGAGCATAAATAGCAAATGTAACCGAATTATCTTTGTTTACTTGAGGATAAATATTTCCGGGAAGGTTATAGCGGGAAGGGTTTTGTGAAGAAGCCAGAGTAATTGAAGACAATATAACCAGAATTGTAATCAGATTACGTGTCATTATTTTTTTAGGTAAAAATAAAGTTATAGTATTCTAAACAATTACCCTATTCATCCATTTTATTAAAGAATCCGTTCATATACAACAAACTCCTGGCGCAGGAAAATAACGACATATTTCAAAATAAGACCATTTCTTCTGATACGGGTTCATCTTATTGGCTGCAGTGCCTTTTTGTTCTAAGTTTGTTTTTGTGGAAAAAACCGTTTGCAGCATACTTGCATGTATTTTTTTCTTTCCCGGTCTCTACGGGCAAAGTAATTCTTCTTTGCTAAGTTTCAATGCAATCACGCATGATTTTGGCCGTATTAATGAGACGGATGGACGGGTATTTCATACATTTTCTTTCGTAAACACTTCTTCCCATCCATTAACATTCGGACGAATATCTCCCAGCTGTAACTGTGTAAATGCATTATTTACAGACGATTTCTTTGAAAGCGGTGACTTGGGCAATATCATCATCAGCTTTAACCCGGCAGGAGAAAAAGGCAAAGTATTCAGATATGTAGACATCTATTCATCAGAAGGCATTTTCCTTGTCAAACTAAGCATTACAGCCCATGTGATCCCTGAAGAGCGAAGTGTTGGTGAACAATTTGGGTTCAGGATAACCGATAATGTATATGCTACTTCAAATCACGTGAATATGGGGTACATCCCGCTTGGAGGATCTGTTTCAAAAACGATATCCGTTATCAATACGTCTTCAGAATCAGTAAAGGTTATTGCACGACCTCGCGCAGCATCTTCATTTTTATCAACAGATCACTCCGGATCGGTTGCTCCAGGGGAAACGCTCAATATTGAATTTACCTATGAAATCCCGGATGATCCGGATAGCTACGGAATAAAAAAAGATACCGTTGACATTCTGGCAGATGGAGTTCGAACACCTTTTGCGGTAAATATTTCCTGCATATGCACAGATCATTTTAGAGACAGAGGATCTGTTGTTCCCGATCTGACGGTTTCTCCTTCCCTGGTTTTGCTGAAAAGAAAATTACTGACACGCAATTTTGAAGGTCACTCCGTGATTGCAAACAGAGGCAGCGCTGACCTCCATATTCGTGCCGTTGAAACAGATGCCGGCATACAAACCAATATCAATAAAGGCGATGTGATCCGCCCCGGCGAAAGGATGAGGATCAAAGCCGGATCACTGAAGAAAGCTTTCAGCGTCTTTTTGATCACAAACGATCCTGCCCGTCCTGTTAAAGAAATAAGATTCAACTACAAAGACAATTGATTTGAATTAAATACCTGATAAATGAAACATTTTAAACTACTAGCCTGCGCAGCTGCGCTGATCACTCTTGTTTCATGCAACAACAAGAGTTACGAGTATCCTTTCCGGAATCCGCGTCTTTCGGTAGATGAACGCGTTGAGAACCTACTCTCACTGCTGACCCCCGAAGAAAAGGTAGGTCTTATGATGAACGGTTCTGTCTCGGTCGATCGCCTGGGTATTCCGGCATACAATTGGTGGAATGAGGCATGCCACGGCATTTGTTATGATGATGTTACTGTATTTCCTCAGGTCATTGCACTTGCTGCCACATTTAACGCTGAACAACAGTACGATATCTACTCTGTCGTATCCGACGAAGCACGTGCCGTATGGAACACAACCGACCATAACGAATTCGGCAAGACAGAAGCCACGGGCGGTATCTGGCATCAGGGCCTGTCGTTCT
>CAZCPI010000278.1:0-3006 GCA_964500535.1 uncultured Bacteroidales bacterium | reverse complement strand
CCCAGCCTCTCAGCGGAAGGTAGAATAATTATCAAATACGTTCTAAAACAGTTTCAACCAGGGTTTCCATCGAATTTTTGTATTCAACATCAGCTTCTTTCGCAAATCGGTTGGCAATTACGAGACATACAGTCATCGCTTTATGTCCCAACATTTTCGCGAGACCTGCCACAGCCGAACTTTCCATCTCATAGTTAGTAATCCTGTACTTACCGTACGAGAATTTCTGAAATCTTGCGTTCAGGTCAGGTTCTGACAGAGGTATACGCAATCTTCTACCCTGAGGCCCGTAAAACCCGTTTGCGGAAATTGTTACACCACGCTTCATATCATCAAGCCCGATTCTTTCGACAAGCTCCTTATCGGCATCAACAACCATAGGATGGTTAAATGCAGCAGGCCAGTCCACCTGTTTGCAAAGCTCATTTTCAAAAGCCGTATCTCTGATTTTACCGACACCATCGTAGAAGTACATCATACCGTCTACGGCTATTGATTTTTCAGAGATCAGAAAAGTTCCTACAGGCAGGTCAGGCTGCATGCCGCCGCATGTCCCGATTCTGATTATGTTGAGAGACTTCTTTAGCTCTTTTTCTTCTCTGGTCGTAAGATCGATATTCACAAGGGCATCAAGTTCATTGAGTACTATGTCAATATTGTCGGTGCCTATACCCGTACTTACTACAGAGATTCTTTTGCCATTATATATCCCTGTGGCGGTTTCAAACTCACGGTTTTTAATATGACATTCCACCGCAGTGAAATATCCTTTTATCATGTCAACCCTGCCGGGATCGCCTACCAAAATGACAGTATCAGCCAGCTGTCCGGGTTTTATATGTAGATGGAAGATGCTTCCATCACTGTTTACAAGTAATTCTGAATCCGGAAAATACATTTATAAAAAATTAGTGAAATTATTTTGAGTCAGTTTTTGAACCTCCGGGTTTGGAAATCGCTTCACGCATATTGGTGTCGGACTCTATGTTTTTAATCCTTTGGTAATCCATTATACCCAGGTTCCCTTCTCTGAAGGCTTCTGCCATAGCTTTAGGTATTTCTGCTTCTGCTTCGATAACTTTTGCACGGGCTTCCTGAGCCTTGGCTTTCATTTCCTGTTCGAGAGCGACTGCCATTGCACGTCTTTCTTCTGCTTTTGCCTGAGCTATGTTCTTGTCGGCGTTTGCCTGATCCATCTGCAATTCGGCACCGATATTTTTACCTACATCAATGTCTGCTATGTCAATTGATAGTATTTCAAATGCAGTACCGGCATCAAGTCCTTTTTTCAACACAACTTTTGATATTGAATCCGGGTTTTCAAGCACATCCTTATGAGATGTTGCTGAACCGATAGCTGTAACGATACCTTCACCTACACGGGCAAGAATGGTCTCTTCACCTGCACCACCGACAAGCTGTCTGATATTAGCACGTACAGTCACACGGGCTTTAGCTATAAGCTGAATACCATTGATTGCAACAGCAGCTACGGGAGGAGTGTCAATGACTTTAGGGTTAACCGACATCTGAACTGCCTGAAATACATCACGACCTGCAAGGTCAATAGCTGTAGCCATCTGGAATGATAGCTCAATGTTGGCTTTCGATGCTGAAACCAAAGCATGAACAACTTTTTCTACATGACCGCCTGCAAGGTAGTGTGCTTCCAGTTCATCTCTTGTAAGAGTTTTAAGTCCGGCTTTATGACCTTCAATCATGGCATTTACGATAACTGCGGGTGGAACCTTCCTGATACGCATTAGAAACAGCTGAATAAGCGAAATGCTTACACCTGATACTTTAGCTGAAAGCCAAAGGAAAAATGGCACGTAGTAGAAGAATATTACGACAATCAGTACAACCAGAATGATTAAAAGAGTAGTAATCATGTTTTTGATGTTTAGTTGGTTTATTATTCAATAATTTTTCTGACAATTACATTATAGGTGCCTACTTCAACCACTTCAACGGGAGTGTTTTCATCGATCATTTCATTTTCAGAGCGACCTTCTATTGAGGTGTTATTCAGCATTATCTTACCTCCGGGGGCAAGTCTTGATATCGTTATGCCTCTGTCTCCCGGTTTGATTTCCAAACCTTTGAGAGGCTCTACTTTAGAATCTATGTTGGTTTTAAGAGACATTTTGTCAAGCGTTTTCGACTTAAAAAACCAGTACAGGACTCCTCCCAGTACAACCACAGAAATACCAAGTACCCATGTCCCTGTGACAACGCCAAATTTGACATAAGCCAGAACGATCCCTGTTGCCATACAGGCTACACTTGCAATGCCGGCGACAGATATACCGGGTATAAGGAAAACTTCAATCAGCATAAATATAATGCCGATAATTATCAAACCAATGATAAATCCAATTTCCATTTCTGCTAAATTTTCGGAAAGATACAGAAAAAAACAATATGATTTATTAAGAAATCTTATTTTGAAATCGCTTTGATCTCAAGGTTGCGCGCGGTAATTTCAAGCGTGGGCAATTCGGTCTGATTCTTCAGAAGCTCAGATTCAAGTTTTAAGATTTCAGAAGTGATCTGCTCTTTTTTATCGTCAGGTGTGTTACTGAATATTTCACGCTTTGAAATGAGAGAAGCCTTCTGCATTTTTATGGTTTCAGACAATTTAAGGTATTTCACAAAAGCTTTTCTTGCTTCAGGAGAAGTGAATTCTTCGATATTGTGGTATGTTATATCATCATTTATCCTGAAGTCGAAACCATGTTCTGAAGAAGTGGTATCATTCCGGATAACAGGTTGGATTATTACTTCCTTTTTAAGAGAATCGATATTTTTACCTTCCCAGGTCGCCTTAATGGAGCGTATCATAGCAAGGTTATTGAGCTCTTTAAGGCTTTTATTTTTTACCATTGTTCTGATTTTCTGAGGGATGAAAGTGTAAATAGTTACAAGATTCTTGCCTGAATTTCTGTCCGTTGCCAGATATCCGCGATTGGCGGTTTCGTCAATTATCAGAAAATACTCATTGTA
>CAZCPI010000277.1:0-3024 GCA_964500535.1 uncultured Bacteroidales bacterium | reverse complement strand
CCAGTGACCCCTACCCTGTCAAGGTAGTGCTCTAAACCAGCTGAGCTAACAACTCGGATAAACGCGAAATTAGCAAAAAAAACGATGCCTCAAACACGACGTCTGTAGATGAGCCAGCCCAGCCAAAGAGCAAGTGAGACAAGAACCATCAGATAAGGCACTAATGAACAGGGAGTTCTAACAAGCGCCATTAGCCAGTAAGAAGGAAAGAGTTTGGCTATTGCCGAAAGCCAGGACAATCCAAAAAGATCGGCAAAAGCGAATAAATTAAGAAGGTTCAGACCTTTGGCCAAAGTCAGCCCTTTTACCTTATCATCGGCTTTGTTAAATAACAGGAGACCAATTACAGCAGAATACAAAGCCAGTGCTACAGTGAGAAACACAAGCGCCGGGAATGGCAATCGGCTAAAAGATAAAACATAATATGCCATCAGGCTGTAAACGGTGGTGAGACAGCCACTGAACAAAAGACGGTTCATGAGGTATCCCTGCCCAAGGGGAGTGACGGAGAGCAGCTCGGCAATGCGTCCGTCTTTCTCGTCCAACATCATAAAGCCCGTAACAATACCGGACATTCCCGCGACCATTAACAGTACGAATACCAATATATAGTCCGCGTATTGAAATAAATCAAGTCCCGTCTCCGATACGATAAGGGGTACCAACCATACGACAATAGATTTAAACACAACTATTAGCAGCAGAGGTGCCACACACATAAGGCGCATGATGGGATCACGCACAATCTGAATGATATCATTCTTCCACAGAAACAACGTTCTCATAAATATCAGACATATATCATTTTTCGTTCAAATACTCTCACGGCCTGTCTGAACAGGAAGTAATTCACTCCGGATAAATAAAAACACAATATCACGACCTCCATGACCGGAAGAGGCTCATAGGCTCCAAAGAGCAATCGCAGAGCCGCCACGCTTGGAATTACGGAAGCCCATCTTGCGCAAGGATCGTACAGTATAGAAAGGCAGGGAAGAACCAGCAGGATCATATAAGGAATCATTTTAATAAAATATTGGTTAACCGTCCGGCAGCCCGCACAAATAACAATACCGCATAAAGTAAAAAACACAGAGGCCAAGAATATGGACAATAGCAAAATATACCAATTGAACCGAACCCCGGGACCCAATCCGGCAATGGCAGCCCCCGCAAGCATTGAAATGCAGGTTAGAGTGAATATTTTAGAAATCAGGTACTCAGTCGTCTTCAGAGGAGAAACAAAAACCGCATGGAGTACGCCCTGTGTTTTTTCCAGCATGAGTATTCCCCCTATAAAAAACAAACCAAGCGCAGCCGGATCCGAGAAAATCACAACGGGAGCTGCAACCGGGACCCATGTATCCGGCAATAAAGACAGTACTACAAGATACATTCCCGTTAGTATGACATATACCAAAAAGAAGCCTTGTTTCCATTGAAAGGCCAGATCGGCCCGGACAGCAGCAATCAGTCGCATATGAGTTGTTTTCCTGTAAGTTTGATAAAAATATCCTCCAGTGAAGCTTCCGCACTGTGCATGGTGCGGATATTGCCATCCTTAAGTAAGTCCAGAAATTCGCTATTTTCCCCCAAATGATCCAAATCGTATTCCCTTGATGAATGATCCCCCTGACCGTTGGTTTCCACCATCAGGCGTCTTTTCCCGTAGCGAACCATGAGTTCGCCGGGAGAACCGCATAGAATAATCTCGCCGTCAACAATAAAAGCGACCCGGTCACAAAGCTGCTCTGCAACGGTCATATTATGCGTAGTCAGAAAAACGGTTTTTCCCAATGCCCTTTGTTCTTTAATTATCTCTTTGACAACGTGTGCATTAACGGGGTCCAACCCGGATGTGGGTTCATCAAAAAAAAGTAAACGGGGATCATGCATCAGGGCGCGAATAAAATTCAGGCGCATCTTCATTCCTTTTGAATAACCCTCAACACGTTCGCTGGCATGGGGCAGTAAACCCACCCTGTCGAGCCATTGATTTATTGTATTGGGCTTGTTACGATAATAACTGCCTATCAGACGCAGGTTCTCCGCTGCAGTTAGCTTCAGGTAAAGGTTTGGAAAGTCAAAGGCAACTCCTGTTTGTTCATAAAAGTCGTTACCCCAGGCAGAACGTTCTTTTCCCATAACAGTTATACGACCGGAATAATTCCTGAGTAACCCTATTAACAAACGCTGTGTTGTGGTTTTTCCGGCTCCGCTGGGACCGAGAAACCCGAATATTTCACCTTCTGAAACCGAGAAACTCATATCCTTTACGGCATTTTTTCCCTTACCGGAATAGGAAAAACATAATTTTTCTACGTCAATCATATTGTTTTTTTTCATTGATCAATCCCATCATCCCGGAGAAATAAAAAAACACATAATCTGCTAACAATCTGTTTCTCCGTGCAGTATTTTCCGGCTCTGCCTTCACAACAGCCAGAAGACCGTCAAGAAACTGATTTGCCAACAGATCCAGTAATTCATTCTGAATACAGACGCCCGAATCATCCATATGGTTTTTTAGATGCTCTTTTGCCAATCGTGCCATCCTTTCTCTCGCTTCATCAAACCGCGTACCTTCGCTGCCTTCTATAAGAATCACGAATCTTCTGCTGAAATCGGGAATAACCCTGGCGATGACATCTGAAAGACGGCCTTCATAACTCCCATTGTGCTCATGATGTTCATGTTCCGTCATCATGGAAAGAAACCGCCGGTATTCCGAACCTACGACCTTTTCATATAAGGCCTCTTTATTCTGAAAATAGTTATAAAAATTACCTATACTAACTCCGGTCTTTGTGAGAATACGTCTTACAGAGGCATTCCTAAAGCCGTATTTATAAAATTCTTCTTCTGCCGTTCTGATCAGAGCATCCTCAATCTCCTGTTTTTTGATCTGCATAAAATAACACCCGTTCTTTATTGATGCAAATATATATATTTTCTGAATATAGCAATACTAAAGTGATTCATAGCCCACCTGCTCTTTATCCATGGCGTTGGCTTTTCTTTCCA
>CAZCPI010000276.1:0-3025 GCA_964500535.1 uncultured Bacteroidales bacterium | reverse complement strand
ATTTTTTTGGTTTCAGCAGCTTAACAAAAGTCGGTTTATTTCTGTCGCAAACTATTTTTCCATCTATGTATTCAAGTTCTGCTACCTGAAGTCTGGTTATTTGCGGGTTCTGGTGTACAAAATAATAAACGTATGCTCTGTCTCCGCTTACGACTATATCACAATGCTGTCCTTTTGCTCCGTCATCCTTACCTGTACCCGGTTCCCTTAAAATATTTTCAGGTTGTCTTTTCCAATGTATCATATCTTCAGAAAAATAAATGCCCAGACCGTCCCAGTTGTCGACAACCATCCAGTTCCTGCCTTTCCACCTGAAAACTTTCGCCCCTTCACCACCTTTATCGCCAACTACTTTTGTGCCGCTGTCAGTCCAGTTGTATAAGTCAGGACTATCGGCGTAATACATTGATTTACCTGCACGTTCATTATTGTAATACATACGCCAGTTGCCATTGTCAAGTCTGAAAACAGAAGCATCGATAACTTTGTCCGATGCCAGTTTTAATGTGGATTGATAGTTCCAGTGCAACAAATCTTTACTGGTCAAATGAATTATATCTCTGGGATGTCCCCAATCTGAAAAAATGCCGGGTACATAGGTTAGGTACATATGATATATTCCTTTATCATATACCACATCAGGAGCCCAGTGTGTATAACCTTCATTCGGGCGATAATTTATATCACATGTGTCAAGATAAGTCCAGTTCGCTCCATCCCGTGATGTTGCTATTCCAATTCTTGTGCCGTGCACCCAGGATACACCATCAGTTCCTTTAATGTTTGCCCTGCGGTTGGTATAAAGCATAAACCATTTTTTTGCTTTTCTGTTCCAAACTACTACAGGGTCAGCAGCACCATCATATACAGGATCTACAAAAAGAGGTTTTGGTGCAAGGGCTCCGGACTTTTTTAAATATTCAGGTTTTATGCCGGTTTCATTCTTGCCAAATACAGGATGAGAAAACACTAATGCAAATGCAAAAAAAACTGTATATACGGGAATTATAGATTTAATAGGTTTCATATTGATCATAACAGATTAATTACCCAAAAATACAACAAATTTGAAACTTGCCCAACCCCTTAATTTAATCGGTGTTTTAAAGTTTTAATTTAAATTTGTAGTATGAAGAACATTCTTATTACAGGTGCCAGTGGTTTTATTGGAAGTGCTTTTGTGGATGAAGCGCTTTCAAGAGGATTTAAAGTTTGGGCTGGAGTAAGAGAAACCAGTAGTAAGCGTTTTTTGAATAATCCCGGAATAAGTTTTATAGATATTAAATATGATAATCCGGATATTTTAAAAAAGCAGTTGGATAAACAGTTTGAAATATATGGTAAATGGGATTATGTTATTCATTGCGCTGGTCTGACAAAGGCGAGTAGAATGTCAGATTTTGATAAAGTTAATCATCTCTATACAAAAAATCTGGTTGATGCGTTGAGGTTAGTTGGTAATGTGCCTGAAAAATTCATTTATATCAGCAGTCTTGGTGTGATGGGGCCTGGTGATGACAATGCGTCTTTTGTATTTGATTTATCTGTGAATCCCGAACCAAATACTGCTTATGGTAAAAGCAAACTTAAAGCAGAAAATTACATAAGGTCTGTGGATAAATTTCCTTATATAATAATGAGACCTGCAGGAGTTTACGGGCCAAGAGATAAAGACTATCTTGAAATGGTAAAACTAATGAAAAAAGGTTTTGATATATCACTTGGCATTAAACCTCAAAGACTTGATTTTCTTTATATTTCAGATTTTGCTGATGCTGTTTTTCTTGCTTTGGAATCTTCCTTAATCAATCGAACCTGGTTTGTTGCTGATGGTAAACATTACTTTTCCGGTGAGTTTTCGGATGTACTTAGAAACTTACTTCATAAAAAACATGTATTGAAAATCACTGTTCCGCTTTCTCTCGCAAAATTATTTTCTGTTATTTCAGGTTTGGTTTCATCATTGTCAGGTAAAAATGTTCTTATAAATCCCGATAAGTTCAGGATTTTAAAACAAAGGAACTGGACTTGTGATACTACAGAAATAGAAAGAGATTTAGGATTTAAAGCAGGGCATAGTATATTTCAGGGATTTAAAAAAACTATAGAATGGTATGAGAAAAATCAATGGTTGTAAAGCTGACCGGTTTTTATTTGATTTTTGCCTTTTTTTTAAGAATATTTGCAGCGGTTTTTGTTTCTTGCAGCCTTTAAATAAATAAGGGTTTAAAAATTGATGTTATAATAAAAACGAAAAATGAAGAAATTAAGTTTTTTACTATTGGTTGTTGTAGTTTCATCTGCATTCTTTTCCTGTGAAAAAACTATTGAAGTTGAATTGACAAGGGTAAGTAACGAAGCCTTTTATAATGAAGGCGTTTTAGAGAATTACATAAATTATGTATATGATGATTATGGTAAACTTAAGAAAGCTACTTTCGTTTACACCGATTCCAACTATACTGTCGATACTATAATTTATGAAAGCAGGAAGGTTTACGAAAAAGCGTATGTTAACGGTAATGACACGCCATATGTTTATAAATATTATCTCAATTCCAAAGGTCTGACCGACTCAATGGATTATTCTTTTGACAATAAAATACTTTATAGTGGCTCTTTGAAATATGATGCTGAAAACCATATAATTGAAAAGAAAATTAAGGATGTAAGTCTTGGCTTTGATTATACTTATGAATCAACTTATCAGATAACAGATGGCAATAATGTGGCAAGATTCACAAAAAGTAAATACAACATTGGCGCTTCCGCTATTAAATCGTTAGCATCAAGAAAACTTGCACCGAGCTTTTTTATGCTGAAAAATCCTTCAATTGGGGAGGGTCTGGCTGTTAATGATAAAAGGCTGAAATCACAATTAAGGAAGTCTCCAAATACTTTATACACTGTATATGATACTGTATTTTATGAATTTAATGATAAGCTGAACAGTCTGGCTAATGATAATTATGGTTGTAACTGGTATGGGACAGGTGATAAAAATCTTTTATCTAAACAAATAGCC
>CAZCPI010000275.1:0-3046 GCA_964500535.1 uncultured Bacteroidales bacterium | reverse complement strand
CGGCAATTTCAGGCCAGATTTCAGCATGACGTCTTTTGTACTCTTCTTTCATGCCAGGTATCATTTTCATTTTAAAAGCTACTCTTCTCATGGTATTATTTTTTAGAGTTTAATAATAATTTCCCGGTTTTTAATTCCTTACCTGATACTTCCAGAGTAATATCACCTTCTTTATCGGAAGATTGCACCAAAATAACAAGTTTTCCTGAAAACAGCTTCATAGTCGGCATGTGAAATTGTTCTAAAGAAGTAGCGTCGCCGTTGCAGGCGGCTCTGTATTTACCGGCACCTTTTACTTTGAAATTCAGCTGATTTGTTGCATCAGGCACTTCAATGCCATTTTTATCTGTTACAGAAACAGTTACAAATGCAATATCTTTACCATCAGCAGTCAGTACAGTTCTGTCAGTGTTCAACACTATTTTTGCAGGTTTGTCAGATGTTTTAATTTCTTTTTCTTCAGCCACAGCCCCTTTTTCATCATATGCTACAACTTTCAGAGTTCCCGGTTCGTATTTCACATTGTTCCACATAAGTCGATAACGTTCAAGATCAGCAGTTCCTTTTCTGATTTTACCCTGGCTCCTGCCATTAAGGAATAACTCAGCTTCGGGATAACTTGTATATACAAAAACAGGAGTTACCTGACCTTCCCTGCCCTTCCAGTTCCAGTGTGGTAGAATATGTAAAGTACTTGTTTTATTATTCCAGCGACTTCGATATAAATAATATCTGTCTTTAGGAATACCTGCAAGGTCTATTATACCGAAATAAGATGATCTTGAAGGCCACATATCATCATATGGTGTCGGCTCTCCAAGATAGTCAAACCCTGTCCATACGAATTCACCAATAACCCATTTCTTATCATCCTGCCACATCCAGTCTTCATCAGGCAGATTAGACCAGTTGCATGATTCAAGGTCATATGAAGTGCATTGATGATCGGGATATCTCACATCCTTGCCTTTTTGGGCAGGAAACTTATAGACTCCTCTTGAGCTTATTGTAGATGCGGTTTCGCTTCCCAGTATGAAACCCTGAGGAAGTAAATCATAAGCAGTCTGATACCTGGGTAAACGATAGTTCAATCCGGGAACATCAAGTGTAGCAGCAAACTGATATTGTATTGCATGATCTACTCTGTCCAAACCTGCAGTTACAGGTCTTGTAGGGTCTTCACGATGTACTATTTCTCTCAGGAAATATGCAACTCTGCTACCATCTTTATAGCTTTGTTCAGGAACTTCATTTCCGATACTCCACATGACTATACTTGGATGGTTTCTGTCACGACGAATAAAATTAACCATATCCTTTTCTGCCCATTCATCAAAAAACAGGTTATATCCGTTTTTACATTTGGGTTTCCTCCATTCGTCAAATGCCTCATCCATTACCATGAAACCCATTTCATCACAGAGATCAAGTAACTCATGCGCCGGCATATTATGAGATGTTCTGATAGCATCACAGCCCATATCTTTTAATATTGTCAGCTGGTGTCTCAAAGCTGACTTATTGATAGCTGTCCCTATAGGTCCCTGATCATGGTGTAAACATACTCCTTTAAATTTTCTTGTTACTCCATTAAGCTGGAAACCATTCAGAGGAGTAAAACTTATTGTCCGTACACCAAATTTAGTGCTATAAGTATCAATCAGCTTATCACCATCGTAGAGTTTGGATTCAGCAGTATATAGCGATGGGGTCTCAGGTGACCACAATTCAGGACTTTCCAGTAAAAAAGACTGTTCAAAACATTCTCCGAACAAAGTGCTGGTCGTACCGGAAGCAACAATTTTATTATTTCTGTCTACTATTTCTGTTTTTAGTTTTAAACCGGTATGAGGTATTGCTATTTCAGTTTTTAATGAAACCTTAGCCTGATCTTTGTTTACTTGTGGTGTTGTAACAAAAGTGCCCCATTGATCTATGCTTGTTTGCTCAGTTATAATAACATGAACATCACGATAAAGACCTGCTCCGGGATACCAGCGGGATGATTCTTCAAGATTTTCCAGTCTTACTGCCAGATTTATCAATTCATCTTCCTTAATGAAAGGGGTAATATCAAAATAGAATGAATTATATCCATATCCCCATTCGCCGACCTTATATCCATTTACAAATACATTTGCACGGCTCATGGCTCCATCAAATAAAAGCAAAACCTTTTTACCCTGAGTATAATCGGGCACATTAAATTTTGTTCTATACCACCCTACTCCGGTATAAGGTAATGCGCCTGTTCTTCCTGTCTTTTCTGTAGCCTTCTTTTCGTTGTTCTGTTCAATTCTTACAACCTGCATATCGATATTTTTATCGAAGGGTCCGTAAATTGCCCAATCATGAGGTACATTAACGCTTTGCCAGGATAAATCATTAAAATCAGGTTTCATTGCACCTTGAAAATCACCTTTGGCAAACTTCCACCCTTTTTCAAGAGTTAATTCCGTACGGGCATTAATATGAAGTATGCCGCATACTGCAAATAGAATAAGAAGTAAAAAACCTTTTTTTTGTTTCATAGCACGTTGTTTATAAGGCTTATATAATATTTAATTATTATATTTTGAAAAATATTTCAGGAAGAACAATATTTGATAATCTATTGAATTATTCCAGTACGGACCATTATGCATTCCAGGTCTGACTAAATAATCGTGATCGATTTTATTAACCAGCAATTTTTCATGTAGAGAGTTGTTCACTTCAAAGAAAAAGTCTTTATAACCACAGTCAATTATCAAAGCCAGATCACCGTTTTTAATTTTATCTATTTGATTGATAACAGTGTATTTGTCCCATAACTCAGGATTCTGAGATTTTTCTCCTAATTGCTTTTTCATTTCCCAATTGTCCGGAAACGGGCGAATGACAACGCCACCACTCGTGCTGCCTGCTGCTCCAAAAACATCTTTATGACGGAACGAAAGCCAGAGTGCTCCATGTCCACCCATACTTAATCCTGTAATTGCTCTTGCATTTCGGTTTCGAATTGTAGGATATTTATTGTCTACCCATGATACAAGTTCTTTTGAAA
>CAZCPI010000274.1:0-3046 GCA_964500535.1 uncultured Bacteroidales bacterium | reverse complement strand
TTTTGGCTTTTTCCCAGACGCCACTCCCTTTTTTCTTTTTCAGGTACTTAATTCCCTTCAGAACACTGACATTCATAAAAAGAAAATAAAAAGGTATGTACATATATTTGTTCTTTATTTTCTTTTCAGCAAGTTGTTTGCCGGCTATCCCAAGGATATAGAAAATTATCTGAAAAATCAGAATAGTCAGATATAAAGGAAAATTTTTTTGAGTGAGGAACAATAAAATTATATTTAATGGTAAGAGCAGGAATAATGCAAAAGGTGTAACGGACCATCTTAAAACTCTGTGAGATACATACTGGAAGGTCAGGAGTCCGTATCTTAAAGGATTCAGCAGTTTTTTTAACCGATAAATCGATTGCAAACCACCTGCTGAAATTCTTACTTTTCTTTTTTGCTCTTCTATTATGTCAGATGAAGGATCTTCCAAAGCATAAGCTTCTTTACAATAGGCAATTTTGAACCCTTTTGCAGCAATATTCATTGATAGGATAAAGTCATCTAATAATGTATCGTTTGGCATGGTTTCAAAAAAGTTAGTTCTGATAGCAAACAGTTCACCTGCAGCACCAACGGCAGTATGTAGCTGGTCATCCAAAGATTTGAGTGTCGATTCATATTTCCAGTAAATACCTTCTCCTGCAGTAGCATCTCCGGTTTTTGTTTGCCTGATTCTCTTTTCTCCAGCTACACAACCTACTTTTGGATCAGAAAAACATCTTACTATTTCAATTATTGCATTTTCATTTAACATAGTATTAGCATCTGTAAAAACAGTAACCGGAGTGTTAATATATTGCATTCCCCTGTTTAGGGCTGCAGTTTTACCCTGACGAACAGGTTGAAAAAGCACCTTAACTTCAGGGTATCCGGCAAGTAATTCGTTTGTTTTGTCATCTGATCCATCTGTAATCCAACAAACGGTGAGTTTGTTTTCAGGATAAATCAAAGATTTACAATTATCCATTTTTTCAGCAACTACAGATTCTTCATTGTAAGCTGTTATTACTAATGTAACTTCAGGATAATCAATCTTTTCAGGTCTTTCTTTCTTGCCCTTGATAAGTGTTTTGGTTTTGACCAGTAAGTAAATAAGCAGCCCGTAGCCCAGGTATGTATAGAAAACCAGAAAAATACAAAACCAAAAAATGATGATAATTGTAATGTTCATGATATAAAGTATTTTTTACAAACATAAACATTTTGCTAATTGATTTTGTTTTAAAATGAGTCAAAATATATGTTTTAAACGCTGTTGTTAAGCAGAATTTATTACATTCGTAAATGACATTAATACCTTTATGACAGAAATAATAACCTGACGAAATGAAGATACTTGATTGGTTGCTTTTTTTAGTTTTTTCAATAAACGTTGTTTATTTGTTTGTATTCGCTCTGGCCTCCAGATTACCGAAAAAGAAATATTTCCCTAAGGCAGAAGAAAAAAAATCAATTGCTGTATTGATACCCTCTTATAAGGAAGATGCTGTGATTGAAGAAAGTGTGGAGTCGTGTCTTAAACAGGATTATCCTGCAGAAAAGTTTACCATAGTGGTTATTTCTGATCATATGGAAGACTCAACGAATGAAAGGCTGTCATTGAAACCAATCGTGTTGATCAAAGCCAGTTACGAAAACAGTACCAAAGCAAAAGCTCTTAATCTTGCTATGAGTAAAATCAGGGATCATGACATTGCTGTTGTTTTTGATGCTGATAATACTGTTGATGAAAATTTTCTGTCAGCTATTAATAATTCTTTTGCTGATGAAAAGACTTTTATAATTCAGGCTCATCGTACTGCAAAAAATGTAAACAATAATATGGCTGTTCTGGATGCCATAAGTGAAGAAAGTAATAACAGTATTTTCAGACAAGGACATGCAAATCTTGGTTTGTCTGCAGCATTGATTGGTTCGGGTATGGCATTTGATTATTTGATGTTTAAGAACAAAATGTTGAGTATTAATTCTGTAGGTGGGTTTGACAGAAATCTGGAGCTTTCATTCCTGAAAGATGGGAAAAAAATAGAGTATTTATCAGATCTTTATGTGTATGATGAAAAAGTTCAGTCTCAAAAGACTTTTTCAAATCAGAGAAAACGCTGGTTGTCTGCTCAGCTTCATTATTTTGTTGAGTTCAGAAAGGATTTACCCAAGGCTATTATGAAAGGGAATATCGATTTTTGTAACAAATATTTTCAGCAAGTTGCAATTCCCCGTATAATATTGTTGGGTTTAGTTACTTTAATTGCTGTTTTATTTACTTTCATATCAGTTTCGATAGCACTTAAGTGGTGGATCATTCTTTTAATGCTCTTGATTTCTCTTGGATTTGCTATACCAATTAACATGATTAACAGGAAATTATTTAGAGCTTTAGTCGATGTACCAAAAATTTTCTTAGCTATGTTTATTAATTTGTTTAAATTAAAAAACGCTAATAAATCATTCATTCACACACCTCATGGAGTAACAGATAAAACTAAGTAATATGTTTAAGGGCATTAATAGTCAGGTATATTATAATCAATGTCATTTTGTTTCTTCATTGTCTTTGCTGAGAGAAAGTAAAGAGTTTAATACTGAACCAGATAATTTGAAGTTATCATCGTTTATTTCAAATAGTACTTTATTGATGGCAAATAATGGATTCGACTACTAAAAAAACTGTAAAAGGTATGGTCTGGAGCGTCATTGACCGTTTTGCAGGTCAGGGTGTCCAGTTTCTGATGAGCATAATTATTGCGAGGTTGGTTATGCCTTCTGATTATGGTTTGATTGCAATGCTGACAATATTTTTAGCGATTGCACAGACTTTTGTTGACAGTGGTTTCGGATCGGCACTTGTTCAAAAAAAAGACAGGACTGAAACAGACTTTTCTACTGCTTTTTACTTTAATATAGTTGTTTCAACATTTGCTTATCTGATTTTGTTTTTCTCTGCACCTTTTATAGCAGATTTTTACAATCAGGACAAACTTGTTGCTGTTACCAGGATTGCCGGTTTATCACTGATAATAAATTCGTTTGGTGTTGTTCAGCT
>CAZCPI010000273.1:0-3068 GCA_964500535.1 uncultured Bacteroidales bacterium | reverse complement strand
AGTCATGCCGTGGGCTTTCAGTTGGTCGACAACCTCGGAGATTTGCCCGAATTTTACGCCATATTCAGACAATCTTGTTTTTATGCCCAGGCTTTCAAAGAATCTTCTGGTTTCAACGATAGCTTTGGTAATCTTTTCGTTATCATTGCCTTCAGTAATATTCCAGACTCTTGAAGCGTATTGCAGTAGCTTCGCTCTTTTTTGATCTTTCATTACTTCCAGAAGTGCAGGGTAAACTATCGCCAGTGTCTGACCATGATCGATGCCAAATCTTGCCGTCAGCTCATGTCCTATCATGTGCGTAGCCCAATCCTGAGGTACTCCAACTCCTATTATGCCGTTCAGTGCCATCGTAGCAGCCCAAACGTGATTGGCACGTGCTTCATAATTTTCGGGTTCTGCAACTGTGGTCTGACCTATTTCAATTAATGTCAGCAAAATACCTTCTGCCATTCGATCCTGTACGCGGGCATCAACCGGGAAAGTGATGTATTGCTCAGTTGTATGGATGAAAGCATCTATTATACCGTTGGCAACCTGTACCGGTGGTAAAGTAAATGTATATACCGGGTCAAGTATTGAAAATTTCGGGTAAACCATGCTGCTCATCACCGGGTATTTACCGTGTTCATAGCTTATAACTGCTCCGTCATTCATCTCCGATCCTGTGGCAGGCAATGTCAGCACCACTCCTATCGGCAAAACTTTTTCAACTATAGTATTATCTATATTGCCGAAACCATACTTAAGCAATTCTGTTGCATTGCCTTTGTAGAATGAAGCCAGTGAAATAAATTTGGTTCCATCTATAACTGAACCACCTCCGACTGCCATCAAAAAATCAATGTTTTCTTTGCGAACCACTTCTACGGCTTTCATTAAAGTATTGTATTGTGGATTGGGCTCAATTCCTGCAAACTCTATTACAATGTTTTTACTAAGTAAGGCTTTTACTTTATCTATAAGTCCGCTTCTTTTTGCGCTTCCACCACCGTAGGTAATCAATACTTTTGCGTCAGCAGGTACTAGTTGCTCAATACTGTTCAATTGATCTTTACCAAATAAAATGGTGGTCGGATTGTGAAATGTGAAATTATACATATTAATTGTTTTTATTTGTTTGACTTTTTTTGTTACTGCAAATGTAAAACAAAAGCCGCAGTGAAATGTTTTCTCTGCGGCTCAATCTTCTTTGTTGATAAGCTCAGGTTATTGATTTATCATTTTAAAGCATCTTTCAATACTTCGCTCAGTGTAGTTGTAGGACGGTTAATCAGCTTTGAAAGAGTCTTAGAATCATCATATAATCCTCCCTTTGAAGCACCGGTATCCGAGTTTGCCAGCATTTCAGCTAAACCGGCAGGCAAACCAAAACTTTTTAAAATATCTGAATATTGAGCTTCAGTAAGATTGTTATATGGAACAAACGTCCCTGTTTGCAGTGATATTTCACTTGCTAATTCCGACAAAGAGTATGCTCCATCTCCTGCAAGTTCAAGTGTTTTGTTTTCATAACCTTCGCCAGTCAAAACCACAGTAGCAGCTTCCGCATAATCTTTACGTGCTGCTGATGAAATCCTGCCTTCTCCTGCACAACCAATAAAAGCACCTGCATTTACAGCGCCTTTTGCTGAACCTGAATAGTTTTCAGTATACCAGCCATTACGCAAAAAAGTATATGTTAATCCTGATTTTTTTATTGCTTCTTCAGTTGCAAAGTGTTCTGTTGCCAGACTGAGAGGTGATTTATCGGCATGTAAAAGACTGGTATAAAACAGATGCTTTACTCCTGCTTTTACAGCAGCTTCTATTACTGCCAAATGTTGTGGCAGTCTTTGACCAATTTCATTTCCTGAAATCAATAGTAACTTATCTATACCTTTTAGTTCGTCTGATAGACTCTCCTTTTTTGTATAATCAAAAGGTCTGGTTTCTACTCCTAAAGCTGCAGCTTTTCCAGGGTTTCTGACTAATGCTACTATATTTTCTGCAGGTATAGCTGATTTTAATTTTTCGATTACCAGCTGGCCCAGCTGACCGGTAGCTCCTGTAACTCCAATTTTCATATTTGTTTTGTTTAATAGTTATTATGTACAGTAAAACTTAATTATTACTTTTGTTACGCAAAGTAACTAACAATAGTTTATATTCGAAACAGGTTACTTTTTAGTAACTATCAAAATACAGGTAACCCAAAGGTAACTAAAGTAAACGAGATGAGAGAAAAAACTCAATGCCCTGTGACGGCAACGCTTCAACTTATTGGTGGAAGGTGGAAAACCATAATATTATATTGTCTGACTACCGGAACTAAGCGATTTGGTGAGATAGCTGTACGCATACCTGATATTTCACGCAAGGTTCTTACTGATCAGCTTAAAGAGCTTAAAGATGATGGACTTATACTTAGGGTACAGTTTAATGAGATCCCCCCCCGTGTAGAATATTCGCTTACTGATTTAGGTAAAAGTCTTACTCCAGTCATCAGAGAACTTGAAAAATGGGGTAAAGAGAACGTGCTTTCTAATTAATTTTTATTGGTACATACGTAGTGTGGATAACTCATTACAGTGTAATTTGATATCTTTGCACTCTAATTTCATTTAAAAAATTTATGTCACATCAGGACGCTTCTGTCAAATCTATACTTTTTGCTTTACTCGCTAATCTTGGTATTGCTATTACAAAAACGGTTGCTGCAGTTATAACCGGTTCGGGTGCTATGCTTGCCGAATCTATTCACTCTTTTGCTGATTGCGGTAATCAGGGGCTGCTGTTTCTGGGATTGAAGGCTGCTAAAAAAGCTCCTGATACGAAACACCCTCTGGGCCATGGTAAAGAGATTTACTTCTGGTCGTTTATGGTGGCAATCATATTATTCAGCATGGGCGGTTTGTTTTCGATATATGAAGGGATTCACAAAATGAGCTCTCATGAAGGTCTGAAAAGTCCTTTTATAGCTATTGCTGTCTTGTCTGTCAGTATCATTCTTGAAGGGGCTTCACTCATTGGCTGCCTTAAACAAATCAATAAAATCAGACATGAGAAGCTGTGGTCATGGATCAAAA
>CAZCPI010000272.1:0-3103 GCA_964500535.1 uncultured Bacteroidales bacterium | reverse complement strand
ATGGTTCCATTGGCAGTACCCTTCTCAATAACCGTGGCATTGATGACAGACAGATTATTCTGATCAGTCACCGTGCCGCGAATGGTAATTTTATTCTGTGCAAATGTGCTCAAAGTGAGACATAACAGAAAAAAAACCGTAAGCGAAAGTCTGTTTCTTTTCATCATTTGAAAGTATTAGAATTAATAATTAAAAAAAATATATTTAGATTCTCTGTGAGTTAATTCTTACTGTTTACTTTTTCATTATCATGTACGATAAATACTGATACTGAAGCCACAAGCATACATATTCCTGCCATCAATATTGCATATATACTGTCAGAATTAAAGAAATATTTTACAATCGGACCATTTACCAAACTACTGATAATTTGTGGAATTGTAATGAAAAAATTAAATATCCCCATATAAACTCCCATTTTTGCAGGAGGTATGGCTCCGGCAAGAATAGCATAAGGCATAGCCAGTATACTTGCCCACGCAATACCAATCCCTACCATTGATAAAATCAACAAATATGGATTAGTAATAAAAAACACGGAAATCAATCCTGCAGCTCCGGCAAGTAAAGATATCATATGCGTAAACTTACGACTGGTTTTTGAGGCAATCCATGGTAAGACCAAGGCATAAAACATAGCAACCAAATTATAAATGCCAAACAGGACACCCACCCAGTCACCTGCTTTCTGGTAACCTTCAGAAAAGGGATCTGTAGCTCCATATGAATGCTCAGCCACTGCAGGAGTCATATATACCCACATTGACAACAAACCAAACCAGGAGAAAAACTGAACCAATCCCAGTTCTTTCATTGTCTTAGGCATTTTGGCAATATCAGTCAGTATAACCGACAAACCTTTCTTTTGTTGATGATCTTCGGTTTTGGTTTCATCATCAAAAAAGCTTTTATGAACTTCAGGAGGATATTCTTTGGTTTTAAAAACAGTCCATAAAATACTCCCTACCATCAACGCAGCTCCCAGATAAAATGAAATAACAACATTCATAGGTATACCCCCCGAAGTTGTTTTTTCACCCAGACCCGTCCATTCCGAAAGAGCATAAGGCAGCCAGGAACCTATAACCGCACCGACTCCGATTAGAAATGTTTGTATTGAGAAACCCAGAGTACGTTGATTGTCAGGCAACTGATCAGCAACAAGTGCCCTGAATGGCTCCATTGCAACATTGAATGATGCATTCAGAATTGTCAGCATACCAGCTCCGACAAGTAAAGGAGACATTATAGCTGAAAGCAGAGCTGAGTTTGGCATGAAAACCAAAGCAAAAGCTGTAAACAAAGCACCAATAAGGAAATAAGGTTTCCTTCGCCCGATTTTGTTCCAGGTATGATCAGAATAATGGCCGATGATAGGTTGAATTATCATACCCGTCAAAGGCGCAACTATCCAAAACCAGGACAAAGTATCAACATCAGCTCCAAATGTCTGTAGAATCCTGCTTGCATTTGCATTCTGCAGTCCGAAACCGGCCTGAATTCCAAGGAATCCGAAGCACATATTCCATATTTGCCAGAATGATAATTTAGGTTTGCTCTTCATATTTTTAAATAATTATTGGAAAGAAATAAATGAAGAGGAAGCAGCAACTATAACCTTGCCATCTTCAACTCCAAGTCCGTTTAGTGCGATCACTCCATCATTTGCAACAGTAGTCCATTTACCTTTTGGAAGACTTATTTCAACAGGATGATCATTTCCATTATGTATTACAAGAATATTTTTCCATTTATCTCCGTTTGCATTATCCTTCAGAATAAAACCTGCCATACATTTTTCAGGCATATCAATAAACTGAATATTCTTTCTTACATCTTCCGCTTTGTTCATTCTGAAAGCAGGATGCTGCTTTCTCAATTGAATCAGGATACGGTAATAAGTGAAAACATCATAATACTTGCCTTTTGCACTCCAGTCAAGCTGATTAACAGAATCCGGAGATTCAAAAGTATTGCTTATGCCCTTTTTATTACGATAAATTTCTTCGCCTGAAAGCATGAAAGGCACGCCCTGTGATGTGAATATGATAGTTTGAGCAAGTTTATTTCTTTTAATTAATGTTTCAGCTGAAACATTTTTTTCAGCTGAAGCTTTCAGCTTATCATTAAGGCACATGTCGTCATGACAAGACACATAATTTATGACTTCGTCAGGGTTGTTTGCATAAGGAGCCTTCGAGTAGTTTACTTTAGTGTAATCAACCTGAGGATGATCAATGGCACCAACTATGCCAAACTTAACACTTTCCTCAAGACCAGGCTTCCCGCTTGCCATACCCGGAGCTTTATGGTCATTCCAGTGACCTTTGACAGCATCTCTCAAATCATCACTGAAAACAGCAATACGTGGCATTTTCATGCCATTACTTTTTACTGCCCTGTACTTTTCATCAAGAGGAGAAGCACCGGCAGTCCAACCCTCACCATAGATAAATAATGAAGGATCAATTTTATCCAGCTCCTGACGAAGCAGGTTCATGGTTTCGATATCGTGAATGCCCATTAAATCAAACCTAAAACCATCGATATGAAACTCGTTAACCCAATACATGACCGATTCGACCATGAACCTGCGCATCATCTCCTTTTCAGAAGCCGTTTCATTACCACAACCCGATGCATTCGAATATGAACCATCCTGATTGTAGCGATAAAAGTAGCCGGGAGCCGTCAGTGAGAAGTTAGATCCGTCATTAACATAAGTATGGTTATATACCACATCAAGTATTACGCGGATACCGTTGCCGTGCAAAGCCTGCACCATTTGTTTAAATTCTCTTATCCTGGAAGCCGGATCAGACGGATTTGTAGAGAAAGATCCTTCAGGAACATTATAGTTTTTGGGATCATAGCCCCAGTTGTATTTATTTATTTCAAGTTTCGATTCATCAATCGAGCCGAAATCATAAGAAGGCAAAATATGTACATGAGTTATACCTAATTCCTTTAAATGATCAATGCCGGTTGAGAAACCCAATCCGTTAGTAGTACCATTTTCAGTCAAAGCAATAAACTTACCCTTATTAACAATGCCAGAATTAGGAGAAACCGAAAAGTCCCTGTGCTGCATCTCATAAAT
>CAZCPI010000271.1:0-3124 GCA_964500535.1 uncultured Bacteroidales bacterium | reverse complement strand
TACCAAACCATTATTATCAGCTTTATCGGCAAATGTCTTCAGTCTGTTCCAGTACCAGTAATTCCATTTAGTCAGGTCATATTTACTCAGGCCATCATAAGCTAATCCCTGCCCGCTTCTTGCAAATGGCTGTTCATAAAACGGAGCCCATACATCACCATCCATACGTCTGATCCTTTCATGATCGTCACGTCGTCTGTCGTACCAGAGACCATAATTATGATCAAGAGCAATGACGCCATTTTTAAGCATCCTCCCGACTACAGTATCAATATTATCAGTGAAACCAACGCCTGTTCTACCAGGAACGTATCTTGTCAAATGAATTTTTGTTTCCTTCGTAAAATTAGGTCTCAGATTACCTCTCCACCATTCAACTCTTTGTCTTGAACCGGTCATTACCCTGTTATTGCTAACCAGCCAACCATTTTGTAATTTCATGCCGGAAGAAAGATTAGTTTTTAATTGCATGGATTGAAGCCGACCCGAATTAGTAACTTTGGAAACAGAAAGCATATCATCAACAGACCTTATATTTTTAAAATCTACACTTAAGGGATTTTTTGAAATAACAGTGTCAATCCAGTTTTTCAACTGTACAGCAGGTTCGCCGGCTAACAAAGTCATTTCATTAGCAATCTCATAAGATGGACTGCTGGTTGATTCACCGATTACGGGCATAATAAATCCATCAATAATGTTTTTATTCCTGTTATACAGCTGACAATAATACAGACTTCGCGGGTCAATATGATTGTTGGAACTTGTCCAGGAGCCGTCGCCCTGAAACTGGCTCCATGAGGCAAAGGCCCAGTTCTGTGCAGTAGGCGGTTTTGGTAGTTCGATTACAGCAGCAGAACATTGCCAAAAAACAGAATTGGCTGCAGACCATCCCGCTCCCTGACCATCCTGTCCTCTGTTTTTATAACTTAACGCATTTCCATCAATATCGACAAGATCAAAAAGCACACCTGAAGCCCATGAATCAATGGCACCGCTGAAACTAAAAGGCAAATATGAATAACATTGTACAAAAGCATTAGGACCGGCAGCCAACTGACCAACAGCATAATCATGAAAACCGTATTCGGCATATAATCTTTGAAATAAATTCAGCTGGCCTTCATTGAAAAATGTGTTTCTCCTGTAACCCCCGATCTCAGAAACAGGCTCAAATGATTTGCAATCTTCTACAGTTATTTGCTTTGAAGTATTCAAAGTATAAACGGCAGAACCTGCAAAATGTCTGAAAACCACTCTTCTGACCCATGAATTCTCAATATTTTCCATTGTTACTGCAATCCATCTGTGATTTTCATCTTTCAGATTGGTTTCATCATATTCAGAAACCAATTGGATATTTTCCAGACCGCAGTTAAAAATACGTCCATCCCATTTTTGCAGACAAACAGTTGCCTCACCATATTTTTTTTCGAGAGCCGTTGTGAGGGGAGCATCAACAGTAATCTCATTACCATTGATTTTCACCACTTTCCTATCCCAGCAAATATCCAGATTACCCGGTTTCCATCCTAAAGCAGAGATACCTCCTCCGAAATACTCTGTTCCTGTTGCGTCAATCCATTCTTTTGTTCCTGGTCTTCTGATAATAATATTATCACCAATTTTTAATTGAAAGCCCTTACTGTCAGTAACTACTGATCTTTTTCCTCCGTCAATCGATACTTTTTTTGGCAATCCGGCTTCATTTAGCATTGCAGGTTGAGGTAAAATAAAACCAAGGCTTTCCAGATTAAAGGTAAATGCATTGACAGGAACTATTTTGTCACTAATATTGATTTGATTGGAGAAGTTTCTGTCTGAATCGCCTCTGAATACAAATAACGTCTCCCTGTCCAATCCTTTTCCGGTGATAATCGTACCACCATCACCCATACCGGATCCTCTTATAATTACGCCTGAGGTGCAGATTTTAATAGACCCAAACACATCAAAATTACCTTTACCAAGTAAAACAGTACCCCGAAAACCATCTTTATTTAACGGTAAAGATGAAACATAATCAATCGCTGACTGAATCATGTTTGTAACATCTCCTTCTTTGGCCGGCAGATAAATTTTGACCGGAACTTCAGGTATAAGACGTTCAGATTGATAATAACCGCAATATGAAAAATCAGGGATTCTGTTATTATCAGAATCTGATACATAAATTAGTTTACCCGATTTATCCAATGATATCGGAGGTACAGGTTTTGGAGGTTTCTGAGATATTGCTGAAACCGTAAACAAAAACATTATAAGAGTTGCTACCGGTTTCATTTTGCTGATTTCTTTTGTTCTTCAATCCTTTTATACCACTGTTCCCTTTCTTTTTTCAGATCATAACCTTTTGCAGACAGGTAATTATTAATTCTTCCTTTATACTTACCAAACCATTCATGTTTCTTATCAGAAGATTGGGCATCCATTGCATATTCTCTTGCTTCTAAAAGCCAGATATATATTTGCTGCTTTTCTTCATCACTTAATGATGGTATCATTTCTGTCTGCGCTTTGTATGTTACGTTCAGTACATCATAAGTCATACCGTTTTTCACAGCCTCAACCTGATCAGAATTCAGATTACCGTTAAGATTAGCTATAAACGAACAATGTAATTTATATAGATTCGCATATCTTTCATTTTCTACAATCTTCAAAAGACTGTCTTTGACATTTCCCGTATCAGCAGAAGATTTAATTTTCTTTATTCTCAAATCGGCAGCATCATGTATTTTACCTAAAGACGAATACTGATTGACAAGTATATCCCTGATTATGACAAATCTGGCAGTATCGGATATCCCAAGGGTATTAACAATCTTCTCAGAACGCCCTTGAAGTACTTTTATATAGTCTGCCTGAGCATTTACATACTGTCCGGCAAAAAAAATCATTACCAGACTTACGATTGATATCAATTGTCTTTTAGATATATACATTATTAATGAGATTTTTAAGGATTTACTATCTCAATTTCCATATCTTCAAGAACCTTCCTGATTTTTAATCTTTCTTCATCCCTGAATCGGTGATATGGTGAAGCCATGAAATCTGAACATATGCCAAGAAGCGAACAAGTACATTTTACACCTTTAAGATAACTTGAACCATACTTGCC
>CAZCPI010000270.1:0-3130 GCA_964500535.1 uncultured Bacteroidales bacterium | reverse complement strand
GTACAGTAGCTCTTCCAGTATATAACAGCAAAAGGATTGCATGGCTCGCAATGGAAAGCTTATGCAATATGCTTCCTCCTGATGATCTGTGGGAGCTTATCATCTATGAGGAGGAACATGATCAACAGCTTGGGTCTGAATATTTCAATAAGTTTAAAGATAGGTTGAATGCTGCTGGCTGCTTACATGCTCATTATCTCACTATTGAACAGAAGAAACCGTTATCACTGAAATGGATTGAGATCTCACAGGCTGCATGTGAAACGAGTGAATATTTCTGCTTATGTGCTGCCGACAATTATTACTCTCCTTACATGCTCAGGGATGCTGAAAGACATATTAAGAAATATGACTGGATAGTTACTCCTCGAGGATACTTCTATGACTTCCATCATGATCGGATATTGAAATATGAATGGTCGGCTCCTGTTGGGCTTCAGATGACAGCCCGTACATCACTTGTCAGATTATTTTCTCATGATATAGTTAATAAGGGCGTTGATACGTGGTTTCAGGGGAACATGTCAAAGAATAAAATGATAGACTTTTCCTCAGATCACTGGCAACAAATACTCTGCACAAACGGATTGAATAATATTTCAATGGAAAGAGTAAAAAACTTCATTGATCCGCAGCCTCCATTTTTCGATACCGATGTAACACTTGAAGATATACTCCCGGAACGTATTGCAACAAGACTTAAAATTATTTCAAAATGCCTAAGATCACAATAATAATTACCGCTTATAAGGACAGGGGATGGATTGAGGAGTGCGTATTGTCAGCACTTGATCAAACCTTTACGGATTATGATATTATCTTTGCTTCAGACGGCAATCATGATTTGGTACATTACACCATCCCTGCCGGAATACCTTTCTATTGTTTCCCAAAAAGTAACTACGCTAATCTTGTCAATGAAGCTGTAAAAGTTGCGAGAGGAGAATGGATTAAGGTGCTTCATGATGACGATATTCTTACGCATAGATGCCTTGAATATCTATGGAATTATACCGAAGGCAATGATTTGGTTTATGGGAATGCTCTCTGTTTCAATAATACGGATAAATCTTCAGCAAGGATATATTATTCTCCGGCAAATGTATCACTTAAAACTCTCCTTCCGATAACTACCAGTCCTGTCAACTTTGAAGCTATCCTTTTCCGGAAAGAGGCATTTCTCAATATCGGAGGGTTTGATACTAACCTCGGATATTCCGAAGATTACGATTTATTGATACAGATGCTCAGGTATGGTTACAAGTTCCGGTATTGTCCTTATAATGTTGTCTGGTATCGTCACCACGAAAGGCAGATAACCGGGAATGAGCCGGAAATGCGAAAGAATGAAGTTAGCTACCTGCAAAGCAAGCACATGGATCTTATCACTTCTAATATAACCTGGAAATGATAGGAGGAATACTTGCCGGAGGACTTGGAAACATGATGTTTCAGATTGCCGCGATAGAAGATATGGGAAGGCGATCCGGATTTGAGACCTGCTATCCGCAGCTTTATGAGAGGCTGGCTTTACTGATCCGCACGGCTGACCATTCAAGTAATGCTATGGAGTATCTGAATATCTTCAAAAATTTTAAGTGGGATAAGCATCTCGATAAGTACCTGACATTTGATTATTCGTATAGTATCCCTCATAAGTATGTGAATATTGAAGTCAGGGACAGTTCATTATACACGGGATATTTCCAGAGTGAAAGATATTTCAATCGTGAGGAGACGCTGAAACTTTTTGAACCTGCCAATTTTATTACTGAGATACTGGATTCATTTGACTGGAATAATACCTGCTCCATCCATGTCCGGCACGGGGATTATATAGGGAAGTACAACGGGATCTATCATATACCTTCAATGGAATACTATAAAGCGGCAATGGAAGAAGTAAAAGCAGAAAGATACCTTATCTTCTCTGATGATCTTCCCTGGTGTGCGGAGGTTTTCAAAGGTGATCAGTTTATGTTCATCTCAGATCACGACTATATCGAATTGTTTATGATGTCCCGATGTAATCATAACATCATTGCAAACAGTTCTTTCTCCTGGTGGGGATCTTATCTTAACCAGAATCCTGATAAGAAAGTCGTGGCTCCTCATTCCTGGTATGAGACTTATAAATACAGCTCAATGGATATTTATTGTAGTAACTGGATAATAATTTAATTATGACAGGACAAACAAATTTAGCGAACAGAAACGCATGGATAAAGGAGCAGCTTGCTTCTATCCCTGCCGGATGGAGGATACTTGATGCCGGGGCAGGAGAGCTTCAATGGAAACCCTACTGCTCACACCTGGATTACGTCTCACAGGATCTCGCACAATATGACGGCAACGGAGATGGCAAGGGACTACAATGTAAAAACTGGAACGGGATGAAGGTTGATATCGTTAGTGACATTACTGATATTCCTGAACCTTCTGAATCTTTCGATGCAATACTCTGTTCTGAGGTATTGGATCATGTGCCTTCTCCTTCAATAGCTGTGTGTGAATTGAAACGGTTATTGAAACGTGGAGGAGTGATGCTCCTTACTGAATCCTTTTGTGGTCTGACGAACCAGTCTCCATTCTTTTACTATACTGGTCTATCGGAGAACTTCTACCGGTACTGGTTAAATGGATTCAATGTTACTATACAGTACAATGGCAATTACTTTGAATGGATCGCACAGGAAATATTCAGACTGTTATCGTGGAAGAAGATTTCTCCGGTAACTGCCGGAATGATCATTCAGGAACTTAGCCAGGCTTCTTCAGAGGATAAGAAGTCTCATGAGATATTATGTTACGGATTACTTGTTAAAGCAATAAAACTATAATGTTCGATTTTAATCATTACGCTAATATTTGTGCGGCTACTGCTGCCAGCGATGAACTGTTTGACAGCTTCCGCAAAGAGACAACCTTCGTGGATATGTATGAACACGTTACATATGACCATGGTATTGTATATATTGAGGAAATAAAGAAAGTACCAGTTGTCTTTAATAACATAGATGAATTTATTTCCAATGACACTATCGGGGATCCTGTCAAGCATCACTATGACGGGATAGGATACGCAGCTCCGACAACACTGAGATATATTAAAGTGCTCGCCGATCTGTAC
>CAZCPI010000269.1:0-3138 GCA_964500535.1 uncultured Bacteroidales bacterium | reverse complement strand
ATATATCTCTCAATAAGTTTTGCATTTTTTATGGTATTAAGTTTATTTTCTGTTTGTGAGCTAAAAGCAGTAGCAGGAGAAGGTTAAACTCCTGCATAAGATTATTTATGATGATAAAGATCCCATCCGAGATACGAATTAATTGCCTCATCAATGATGGAAGCAACCTGACCTCTTGTCATTGCCACATGATGTTCGAAACCATTTTTGCACATATATTTAAGCAGGCCCTGAAGATTTTCAACTTCAGTAACAGCTATACCACCATCCATACCATAGGGATCATTTGTAATCCTGCCTTCACCAAGATATGATTTTATAATGCCATAATTGTCATCTGTAGAAATGCGGAAGTAAGTAAAATCACCCTCGGTCACTTTACCTTTAACAGCTCCAAAAGTATTAATCTTGCCAAGTACATTACCAAGCACACCTAAGGTACCCAGTTCGATATCATTTTTGGTGAAACTCTTTGGGAAATTACCGCAATGAGTACAAACACATTTATTTCTGTCTTCAGCAAAATTATTATTCCAGTCAAGCAATGCAGAAGGAGTACCCGATGCCAGCATCAATGTGTACATTGAGACTGCACCTGCAATATCAACTTCACAGGCACTTGGCATCAGCTTTTCACCCATCATACTCATGCTGACACAAGCAGCACATCCATAGTTCTTCTCAAGAGAATCCCAGCATTGCACAGCAGTAGCATCAACTTCATTTTCGGCAACCCATTCATCAATTGCCAAACCAAATTTCGCCTGATTAATAAGTTTTTCCTCATATTCTTTTGGGACTCTGGCATAAGCCTTTATTTCATTCAGACGTGTTTTTAGCATCGCAGCCTGATTATCTATCTTCAGCGCTGAGCCAAGTATTTCAGACAAATCCACAGGGATCACAGTTATACCTGTAGCCTGAAGTATTTTCTCACTGGCACGACAAGTCTGGAAACCTGCAGGACGAGTACCTATAGCACCGATTCTGGCCTTTTTTACTCCGTTAACTACCCTGCATACGCCGGCAAAAAACGACAGATCTTTTTTAAAGGTTTCACTTTGAATAGAATATGTATGAAAAGTAGTATCAGTAAACGGGATATTGTATTGATAGAGGTTGTTGCAGACAGACAATTTCCCGCAAAAAGCATCACGGCGCTTGTCAAGAGTAACCTTATCGTTTTCGTCATCACAAGCCTGAACCAAAATTGGCACATTTAGCTCTGACAAACTCACTGCATTTATAATCCCTATCTCGAAACCAAAGTTAGGTAACGAAATGATTATGCCGTCGATTTTGTCCCGGTTAGAACGGAACAAAGCCGCGCATTTCTTCCCATCCTCACGTGTTTCAATACTGCCTGTCTCGGTTTCAGCCTCATCAAGTATGATACAATCATGACCCTGAGCATTGATTTCTTTGATCAATGAAGCTCTTACATCTACAGCAAGCGCAGAATTAAAATAATTACGGGTACCAACGATGATACCAAATGTTAGTTTTTGTTTGTATGCCATGGTATAGAATTTTATGTGTTTTTATAAATATCTGCAAAAAATCAATGTCTCCCGCTGTAGAACAGCATAGTAATCTTATACGGGAATTTATAAAGTTGCTCTCTGAACAGCTTTTTTCCAACCTTCATAAAGAGAAACTCTTTTTCCTTCTGTCATATCAGGATAAATTATATCTTTCTTTCTGTAAGATGTCTGTATCGACTCCAGAGTCTTTTTACGACCCAAAGCCAATGCATTCATCAGTACCACACCAAAAGCAGAAGATTCTTTTACGGCACTTCTGTTTACAGGAGCATTAAGAATATCAGCCTGAAATTTCATCAGAAACTCATTACTAACAGGTCCGCCGTCAACTCTGAGTTCTTTGAGATTAACACCTGCATATCCCGTCATTGTATCAAGAAGGTCCTTAACCTGATATGCAATAGCTTCAAGTGCAGCTCTGACAATATGGCTTTTTGTTGAACCCCGACTCATGCCGCAAATAATAGCCCTTGCCTCATTATTCCACCAGGGAGCACCGAGTCCGGCAAATGCAGGAACAAAATAAACACCTCCATTATCAGGAACATTATTCGCAAAAGCCTCACTGATTTTGGAATTATCTATAAGTTCAAGATTATCAACCATCCACTTGATAGTATCTCCTGTACAGTGAATATTACCTTCAAGGGCATAATGAATATCTCCGCATGCGGCGAAACCGACAGAAGTCACAAGACCATCAGGCGGTAGCAGGGGTTGAAACCCAATATTGAACATTACTGATGAGCCTGTGCCATAAGTCGCTTTCCCAAGACCCGGAGTAAAACAGAGTTGCCCGAAAAGCGCAGCATGAGAATCGCCCATAACACCTGCAATCGGTACATATTCGGGCAGAAGTCCTAAAAGATCGGTTTCACCATAAACCGAGTCACAAGGCCTTAATTCAGGCATCATTGAAGAGGGAATAGTAAACAGATCTAAAAGCTCTTCATCCCATTCGATATTGTGTATATTAAAAAGAAGTGTTCTTGATGCATTGGTATAATCAGTAGCATGAACCGCGTATTTATTCCTGGTCAGATTCCAGATCAACCATGTATCAATAGTCCCCATCCTCAGTTTACCGGCCTCAGCCATAGCTCTCACACCTTCGACATTATCCAGTATCCATTTCACGCCACTTGCAGAAAAGTACGGATCAATGATCAAACCGGTCTTTTCCCTGAATAATTCAGAGTATCCTTCTGATTTTAGTTTATCGCAAATATCTTTTCCTCTCTGACATTGCCAGACAACGGCATTGTAAACCGGTTTACCGGTTTCAGCATCCCAAACAACTACAGTTTCTCTTTGATTTGTTATAGCGACCGAGGTAATGTCTCCAGGTTCTTTTTTTGCTGCAAAAAGTAATTCACGAATCGCAGCAATAAGATTCCTTAGTATTTCTTCAGGATCATGTTCAACCCATCCGGGTTGGGGATAATATTGATTATGCTCAGCTGCAACACTGTGCTTCAATTCTTCATTCTCATCAAAAAGCATCACCTTAGTAGCAGAAGTGCTTTGATCAATCGCCAGAGTATATTTCATTTTATTAAGTTTTACATATCGTTCAAAACTTCACTTTTCATCA
>CAZCPI010000268.1:0-3153 GCA_964500535.1 uncultured Bacteroidales bacterium | reverse complement strand
CATGGATGCAGTAAATGACTCTGCCGGTTCAGTTTACTACGAAAGTTTTTTTCGTATAAAGAATACTAATATTCAAAAATTAAATAAGCTGATTTTTACACCTCTCAAAGGATATTACCCTGACGAAGATTATTCATCTAATCAAGAAAAGATTAAAGTCAAACTAATAGCGGCAAGCCCTGAATACGACCAATACAGTAAGAATCTTTATGAACAGAAAAATGTAGTTATTAACGATGACGATATTTCTTCCGTTTTTTATCAGCCAAATCCTGTCTATTGTAATATCGAAAATGGTCTCGGCATATTTGCAGGTATGAATGAAGTTGAATACATCTTCGATTATCCGGTTAAAGCAAATTAATTATTATGGCAAAAAAATATCTGTTTTTCCTGTTGTGTCTCTCGATCTTGCCGGTATCAGCCCAATTGACCAGTCTTAAAGATACAATTTCATTAAACGAGGTTGTATTAAACGAAAGAAGTAAAAATATCGACAGTCGTGGACTTGGCAATATGCGAATCAATATGGAACAATTGAAAATATCCCCTTTGTTTCTTGGAGAAAGAGATATTATTAAAACACTACAATTCCTCCCGGGAGTTTCAGCAGGGATGGAAGGTTCTTCTCAATTGAATATTCGCGGAGGGACAAATGATCAAACTCTTTATTTATTGGATGATATCCCGGTATATAATCAAAGTCATACTTTTGGCCTTTTCTCAATTTTTAATACTGATGCCATTAAATCGGTGGATCTATACAAAGGGGGTATCCCGACACAATATGGTGATAAACTTTCCGGTGTTGTATCTGTTGCTCTTAAAGATGGAGATTTCAAACAGTTTCATAACTCTGCATCTCTGGGAATTCTGGCAGGCACATTTGCTTCAGAAGGACCAATCATAAAAGATCATCTCAGCTATGTTTTTACTGGCCGTCGCTCATTTGTTGATTTGCTTTACAACGGTATCATGAGTATTGCCGGAGGGCAAGGCGGAGGAGCAATGATGGCTTTTTATGACATAAATGGCAAAATGACATGGAAAATAAATTCAAATAACCATTTGTCATGGCAAATATATTCAGGCTATGATGACTTGTATGGGATGGTTACAGGAAAAGATGAATACAATAAAGAGAGTCATTCTGAGAAATTCGGATATGGATGGAAGACTGACATGACTGCTCTCCGGTATAATGGAAAGCTAACTCCATCTTTGAAACTTACCGGTAATCTTTATTACACGAGTTTAAACAATTTCAATAGGGTTATAAGCAAATTTAGCACCCCTGATGTGAAGCAAAAAAGAGAAAGTTTCAAGTCTTCTTTATTGAATGAGATTGGGGGTAAAATAGCTTTCGAACAAAAAACCGGCGCAAACAATACTTTTTTTTATGGGCTTGAAGGAGCAAATCAGATTTATGTACCAGATTATATTTACAAACAAGAGAATAATAGCGAAGTAGTCTATAATTCAGGGCAGCTAAAGCTATTCAAACTATCTGGTTATCTATATGATGAATACAGATATAAACAGTGGTTTTTTAGTTTGGGCTTGCGCTCTTCTTTATATAATAACTGGAAGAAAAAGATTTTTGCTGTTGAACCCCGGGTTAAGGTAAATACTTTTATTGGAGAAAAGAATAAATTGATGTTGGCTTACGACCGTATGTATCAACCAATTCATACGGTAAACGAAATGAACTACAACATTAAGGCTGATTATTGGGTACCTTATCAGGAAGATAATTTACCTCATTCTAATCAGGTTTCAATTGGCTGGAAAAATTTCACAAACTCAAACTTTAGTTTCTCAATAGAAGCCTATTACAAATCCATGAATAATCTTTTATTGATCAAAAATCTCGAAAATTACATAGATTTCCATACTGATTTTGAAACAGGCTATGGAAGATCAATGGGAGCTGAATTTTTGCTTGAATATTCAAAAGATAGATTTACCAGTTGGGTTTCTTATACATTGTCAAAATCCAATCGAACATTTGGGAATAGAACATATCCGTTTAAATACGATGCTCCACATAGCTTTTCTGCCTTTGTAAGCTATATGGTGCTACATAATGAAAAAATATCACATACATTTTCTTTGAATTCGCAGGCAAAAACCGGATATCCGTATTATGTCCCAGAAATTTCATATCCAGGTTTAGGTTTACCAACGCTATCCAATGCATACCGTAGAGATATTAATATTTATTCAGTTGATTATATTCCCCAATACCCCAATATTCGTATCAGAAATTTCTTTCGTTTAGATGCAAATTATACGGTTGAAAGACCATATAAAAACGGTACTCTCAGTTGGCAGTTTTCACTGTTAAATGTAACTAACAGAGAGAATCCCTACGCAGTTTATAAGAGAGACGGGAAATATAAAGCGATTGTATTAATACCTATATTCCCTTCTGTATCAGTAAAAAGATGTTTTTGATGTGATGAAATATTACAGCGTCAGGTTATAGCTTCTGCCCTGCTTTGCGTTAAATTCTATAAGGTATTTTCCGCCGGATGTTTTTGTGACCGTACTTTTTGTATTTGGTTTCATCGGGATGGAGGTCAGGACTGAGCATTTACCGGTGGTGTTGGATTTGATTAACACCTTTTGAGGTTTGTTGTCGGCCCAATTGATGTTTACTTCATAACCCCCGCGGGCAAGTAAACCTTTGACTTCTCCGTTTTTCCAGACATCAGGCAAAGCAGGAAGTATCTCGATGAAACCACTCTGACTTTGAAGCAACATTTCGGCAATGCCGGCTGTTCCGCCAAAGTTACCATCTATTTGGAACGGCGGATGAGCACAAAAAAGATTCGGATAAGAACCACCTCCGTTATAGTAATCTGTAGTGACATTACCTGTCGGGCGTAAAAGGTTGCAAAGTAGTTTATAAGCCCTGTTGCCGTCTTTTAATCTTGCCCAGAAGTTAATCTTCCATGCCAGAGACCAGCCTGTACCTACGTCAGTCCTGACTTCAAGAGTCTTGCGGGCTGCGTTTGCAAGATCATGCGTAGTCTGAGGATCTATCTGATTGCCCGGATGCAGAGCATATAAATGCGAAACGTGTCTGTGAGTGATTTCAGCTTCTTTAAATTCTCCCGGCCATTCCTTCAACCTTCCGTCAGAAGCAAT
>CAZCPI010000267.1:0-3184 GCA_964500535.1 uncultured Bacteroidales bacterium | reverse complement strand
GGCAGAAGCCGAAAGAAAGAAACTGGAAGAAAAAGCCCGGAAGGAGAGGGAAGAATGGGAACGTCTGGCAGCTGAAATAAAGGCTAAAAACGAGGCTATTGAGAAAGCCCAGAAAGAAGCTGCTGCAAAAGTAGAAGCCGAACGGAAAGCTAAGGAAGCTCAGGAAAAGAAAGCCAGACTTGCACCGGATAAAGATAAGTTGATTGGATTTGCTCAGATAATTAACGACCTACCACGTCCTGAAGTTAAAAGTGTTGAAGCTGCAAAGATTGCTGAAAATGTCAATGCCTTACTTCTGAAAGTTTCAAATTATATACTTGAAAACGCACGGAACTTATGAAAATCGAACTTTCAAAAACAATCGAAAACGAAACTGGCAAAGTCGCTTATTCAGTGACTGCCGGGGTTGAGTTCATAATGGCAACTTACGATTATCAGAAAGCAAAAGAAGCCTATGACAAAGCCGTTGCGGAAAAAAAAGAGCCTGTAAAAAAGACTTACAGACATGAACTGATTGAAACAGTTGACACCGATCCGGCAGTTGAGAGTCTCAGGATGGAACAGGTAGGATTTGAATAAACCAAATAAGTAAAGACATGGAAACATTAACCAAAGAACCAAAAGTTAAGACCCACTGGAAAAAAGTGTTTAATAGCGACTACCTCGGATCGTGTGATCTTGAGGACGGGAAGGATCTGAGAGCAGTTATCAAATCTGTCTCGGTGCGGAAAGTTAAGAACACGGACGGGAAGGAACAGGAACGCAACGTCGCAGTTTTTACCGATGCGAAACTAAAACCGATGATACTGAACGCAACGAACTGTAAAGTCGTTAAGAAATTCGCTAAAAGCCCGTACATCAACGACTGGAATAATATCGCAGTTCAGATTTATGTAAAAGACGATATCAGGGCTTTCGGGGACGTTACCGAAGGATTACGAATCAGAGAGATTCAGCCCTCGGTAAGCAAGCCCAAATTAAACCGTGACATGCCAGCCTGGGAGAATGTGGTTAAGTATGTCAAGTCAGGGAAACCACTTTCTGACATTGAAAAGAAGTATGACATATCGGAAGTTAAGGACGAAATACTAAGGGAGGCCGTATGAAATTCTATAACATAGATCAGAACTCAGAGGAGTGGGACGGCCTAAGATTAGGCAAGTTCACCGCTTCAACTTTCTCAGACCTGTTCATGGATAAAAAAACAGCCGGGTATCAGAAGGCAATAATCAAAGTCGCTTATGAAAGAGTGACTGGGGAAAGTGAAGAATCTTATAATAACAAATGGATGCAGAGAGGACATGAAAAAGAACCTTTTGCCCGTGAAAATTATGAGCTACTTACTTTTAACCAGCTCGAAAATGGGGGTTTTTATGAATACTCCGATTTTGTCGGAGCTTCCCCTGATGCAAAGATAATAGGACAGAACGGAGGTTGCGAATTTAAGTGCCCCTCATTCCAGGTCTATAATGAATATCTCGAAACTAAGAAGATCCCAAAATCATATTACTGGCAGATACATGGTCAGCTACTTTGCACCGGATGGGATTTTATAGACTACATGCCGTACAGTAGCCCTAAATTAAAGCAAATTCTTATCAGGGTAGAAAGGGACGATAAAGTTTTAGAGTTGCTTAAATCGAAGCTAAATGAGTGTATTGAAGAAGTCAAAATATTGGTAGAACGAATTAAACAATGAACAAAGTAATCTTATTTGGAAATATAGGGAATGACCCTTTAATCAAAACATTTGAAGGGGGTAATAAAAACGCAAAATTCAGCCTTGCAACTTCATCAAAATACAAGGACAAGGACGGCAACGACATGAATAATACGCAGTGGCATAATATTGTGTTTTGGGGAAAGTTGGCAGAATTATGTGAGAAGTATGTCAAAAAAGGTTCATCCCTGATTGTAGAGGGTGAAATCCGGCACCGGAGTTATGAAGATAAAAACGGTGAAACTAAATATATCACTGAGATAATCGGAAATGCCTTGCACTTTGCCGGACGAAAAGAAAAATCAGAGAATGAAACTACTGATCCGGAAACGGAAGCAAAGAGTATCAAAGAGCAGATAATTGAAAAGGCCGCTGCAAATAATGAAGTTCCAAAACAAGACGATCTGCCGTTCTGATGAAGTCAATCAAGGCCATAGGGATAAAAGAGCAGGGTAAAGACTTCCGGGTTGTTAACGGTAAGTTGTTCCGGGACGAGTGTAATAAACTCGCTCCGGGACGTTACCGGATGACCATTGAGAAGATGCGGAAAAACAAGTCATTACCGCAACTGGGATATTATTACGCCTGTGTCCTTCCGCTCTTTATGCAACACCTTATCGAAGCTGGATGGGAACCTGAAGATATTACAGGAAGCCCCGATATAAAATTAACAATTGAGCAAGTAGATATTATGTGTAAGAAGTTATTTGCTACTCAAAAAATAGTCAACAGGCACACCGGGGAAGTCATTGAGATACCCGGGTTAAAGAGGGAAATGACAACCCTTGAAATGTCAACTTTTACAAATGCCATCCGGGACTGGGACGCTCAATATTTAGGAGGCTATATACCGGAACCGGAAAACCAAATAGAAATGCAATACCAATGAAAGCCAAATCCCTTCCCTCGCTTAAAAAGAAACTTCAAATTTTATTCAACGAATTTATCCGGTTACGTGATTTATCAGGTGATCATTTTAAATGTATTTCATGCGGTCAGATTAAGCCCGAAAGGTTTATGCACGCCGGACATTATTACGCTGTGGGAAGTTATGAAGGGTTAAGATTTGACGAAGATAATTGCCACGGTCAATGTAATCACTGCAACACCTTTTTGCATGGAAATCTAATTGAGTACCGGGATGGACTTATCACAAAAATAGGACTGGCACGATTTGAAAAGCTCAAAATCAAAGCAGGAAACTATAAACGAAACGGATATAAATTCAGTCGCTTTGAACTCGAAATTTTAATCAAAGAATATACCGCAAAAATCAAACAATTAAAAGGAGCAGCATAATGAAACTATCAATTCAGGGCCTTGACGCCCACACTTCAGAGAAACTAATCAAGGCCGTTATAAAGGTCTGTGACATTAACGAAGATGCCTATACAGCTATCATTGGCGATACGATTGAGACAACTGTTGACTGCTGCTCAAATGATGGAGAAACTGAACATAACC
>CAZCPI010000266.1:0-3195 GCA_964500535.1 uncultured Bacteroidales bacterium | reverse complement strand
AAGTAATGGACCAGGCAATGAAGATGGGTGCTCCTGTCATTGGTATCAATGACTCGGGTGGTGCGAGGATTCAGGAAGGTATAAATGCTCTTGCCGGTTATTCTGAAATCTTCCAGCGTAATATCATGGCTTCAGGTGTGATTCCTCAGATATCAGGTATCTTTGGTCCTTGTGCGGGTGGTGCTGTTTATTCTCCTGCTTTGACTGACTTTACTTTAATGACAAGAGGGACTTCCTATATGTTTCTTACAGGGCCTAAAGTTGTTAAGACTGTAACAGGTGAAGATGTTACTCAGGAACAACTGGGTGGCGCATCTGTTCATTCTACAAAGTCTGGTGTTACTCATTTTGCCGTTGACAGTGAAGAAGATGGTATTTCTCTGATTCGTAAATTGTTAAGCTTCCTTCCTCAAAACAACCTTGAAGAAGCTCCATTACAGGAATGTACAGATCCGATTGACCGTCTTGAAGATTCATTGAATGAGATTATTCCTGATAGTCCAAACAAACCATATGATATGTATGAAGTCATTGGTGACATCGTTGATAATGGTGAATTTCTTGAAGTACATGCAGATTATGCAAAAAACATCATCGTAGGTTTTGCGAGATTTAACGGACAGTCTGTTGGTATCGTTGCAAATCAACCAAAAATGCTTGCCGGAGTTCTTGACAGTAATGCTTCAAGAAAAGCTGCAAGATTTGTAAGGTTCTGTGATGCTTTCAACATTCCTTTGGTAACATTGGTTGACGTTCCTGGTTTCCTTCCGGGTACAGGTCAGGAATATGGTGGTGTTATTCTTCATGGTGCAAAATTGCTTTATGCTTATGGTGAAGCTACCGTACCTAAGATAACAGTTACTCTTCGCAAATCTTATGGTGGTGCTCATATCGTTATGAGTTGCAAGCAACTTAGAGGCGATATTAATTATGCATGGCCAACTGCTGAAATTGCTGTAATGGGTGCTTCCGGAGCTGTTGAAGTTCTTTATGCAAAAGAAGTTGCCGCTGCGGAAGATCCTGCAAAGGTTACTGCTGAAAAGGAAGAAGAATACATTAAAGCATTCCAGAATCCTTATATGGCTGCTCAGTTTGGTTACATTGATGATGTAATCGAACCAAGAAATACAAGGTTCCGCGTAATTCGTGCCTTGCAGCAGCTTTCTACTAAAAAATTGACGAATCCTGCTAAAAAACACGGAAATATACCTTTGTAAAGATATGGGAAGACGAATAATTTTATCATTTCTTGTGCTGTTTGCCGGTATGTTTTCTGTACTGGCACAGCAGGAAAAGAAGTTGTGTATCAATGAGGTTCTGATTGTTAATCAAAATCAGAATGTTGATGAATACGGTATGCGCTCTCCATGGATTGAATTGTATAATTCATCTGAGGAAGCTATTGATGCCGGAGGTTATTTTCTGACTAATGATCCTGAAAATCTGACTAAGTACCAGATACCTGCCGGTGACGTTCTGACAAAAATTCAACCTAAACAACATCTTGTTTTTTATGCTGACAGTATGCCATTACGCGGATTACTGCATTTAAGCTTTACATTGTCAGATAAAGGTTACAATATTATATATCTTGTTGCTAATGATGGTGTTAGTATTGTTGATAGTGTCCCTTGTACATCAATTACCAAAGATGTAAGTTGGGCACGTGAAACAGATGGTGGTAACAAATGGGATTTAGCTTCTACAGTAACCCCGAATGAGGTTAATAATGTTTCTGCCGGAAGTGCAAAATCTGAATCTCCAAAAGATGAGTCAGGTAAAGGCACCGTTATGAGCGATGAAGCAATGACAGTTGTATTGATTGTTTTTGGTTTGATAGTTGTGTTCTTTGTCGTATTCGGCAGAGGTCCAAAAAAAGCAAAAACAGAAAATAAGCCGGAAGAAAGTCCTGTTGAACCTGCTGCTAAACCAGTTAATACTGGTGATAAGGCTATTTCAGATGAGGTGTATGCTGCTATCTCGTTGGCTATATACCAGCTTCAGAATAATGCGCACGATCAGGAAAATACCGTGTTGACAATCGATAAAGCAGCCCATATGTATTCACCCTGGAGTTCCAAAATTCACGGACTCCGTCAAATTCCTGTCAAGAAATAAAATAAAAATTAACGTATGAAAGAGTTTAAATATAAGATTAATGGAAACCAGTACGACGTTGAAATCCTTAAGGAAGAAGATGGCGTTGTAGAACTTTCAGTAAATGGGACTCAATATGCAGTTGAGATAGAAAAGACTGAAGAATCAAAGCCGGCACCTCAGGTAAAGAAACCTGCGCCTGCACCTGCTCCTGTTAAAGAATCCGGAGCTCCGGTTGTTCAGCAGCCAAAATCAAATGTAGCAGGTGGTGCTGTAAAATCTCCACTTCCCGGTACTATTCTTGAGATTAGCGTAAATGTAGGCGATGTCGTTAAATCTGGTCAAAAATTGTTGATACTTGAAGCCATGAAAATGGAAAATGTTATCGTCAGTGATCTTTCAGGTAAGGTTGTTGATATCAGAGTAAGAAAAGGTGATGCAATCCTTGAAGGAACAGATATGATTATTATCGGTTAATTTGTTTTGCGCCCAAAAGGTGCTCTAATAAATAATAAAAAGGGGCTGTCTCAAAAATATATTTGAGATGGCCTTTTCTTATTATTTTTTATTAAATTAGATTTTCAAAGAGTGTCTTTAGGGTAGCCCGGCATCGGGAATGGTATTTTGTTATCAGGTAAAAGGTAAAATAAAATATTAGGTTATGAGCGTAAATACTTTAATCACTAAAAAGAAACCATTAGGCATTTGTCTAAGTGGAGGTGGAGCATTAGGTTTCGCCCATATAGGTGTTTTGCAGGCATTATTGGAAAATAATATTGTTCCGGAAGTCGTTTCAGGATCGAGCATGGGAGCTTTGGTCGGAACTCTTTATGCTGCTGGTTATAAACCTTCCGAAATGTTGCAAATGACAAGGGATGATAAGCTTTTTATGGTTTCAAAGCTTTTCAAATTCAATCCTAAATTCTGGAAATCAGGATTCTCAACTCACAACACTATTTTAAAACTTTTTTCTGAAGCCATTCCTCATGACAGTTTTGATGAATTACCTATAAAAATGAATGTTTGTGTAACAAACATGAATACTATGCAATGGGAAATAAAGAATTCCGGAAATGATTTATCAAAGTGGGTTTCGGC
>CAZCPI010000265.1:0-3200 GCA_964500535.1 uncultured Bacteroidales bacterium | reverse complement strand
GGTCGAAGACAAAAAGGAAGCCTATCAGCTCCACTCGGAAATGGGCGTGATTATCTATGAGAACCGTGATATGGATCTCTACTTCATCGGCGACCCCGATGGCTACTGGATCGAAATCCTGGAACGAGGCGTGGATCCAACCAAATAACCGGCAGAAAGACTGAGGGAAGCCTCAGTCTTTCTGCTTTTTGCCTTAAGAACCTCATTCTCTTTATGTTGCATGAAATGATCAGCCTGCTTGGATAGGAATGAACCTGCATGATGGCATGAGGATTCGGAAGATGTGAGCCTTTGAGGGCAGTATGGCAGGAAGCAATCCAAAAAGTGAATTTAGATTGGCGTATCTTTGAAGCGAAAAATAGTTACAAAAAAAGATCAATTTATTAGGAGAAAAAGATTATATTATTAATAAAAATTAGAATAGATAATATCCATACCACAATATTAACATTACCAGGACGTTATATCGAACTTAATCAAGAAATAATTGATATTTAATAAAAAGTAGGAAATTTCAGATCTTGACACAAAATATATAAAGAATTAATCTTTAACCAACAAATTATTTTAGGAGGTACAGAATGAAGAAACAAATTATGGCAAGTGGAGCGGTTTTATTCCTATCTTTAGCTGTGATTGCAAGTGCTGGTATCAAGGATTTTGATGTTTCCTTGCCATGGTTAAACAAAGAAGTTAATGCGACTTCGTATCAGCGTAAAACGACAAGTATTGACGGAAGCAATGTATTGTTCAACTCAGCCTCAACTGGCAGTGGATACGTATATGCCTATACAAAAATCATCTTTTCAAATAGTGGAACAAGTGTTAAGTTTTCTCCTAAGATTAAGATCAGTACCACAAGTGGCATTAACAATTGGCTGGGAGCATATAGCGAGTATAATGCAAATATCAATGATCAAGTACAATTGGTTCTCAACTCTGACACATGGAATGGAGATCGCGCCGCTGGAAAATGGGATTACAAATAGTGACCTCGCTATCCTAAATTAAGTGCTTTGGGTGAACATTTTATTACTCATTGAGTGTACAAGTATCTCTTAGGATTGTTACGAGGAGCATAATTTGAAAAGTATACTATTAAAGATGAGATATGAAGGAACATTCAAATTTTTCTTCATCATCCTGCTTATGCTGGGGCTTTTTACCTTTACTTATTACTGGGGAGCACATTATTCCGTATTGGAGTACAGACGAGCCGGTATGTTGTTTAAAGCGGATACATATCCAGAGATTCAATATTATTTTGGCCTGCGACCCCATGGTCGTACCGTTTTTTCCGGTCTGAGCGTTCTGGAAAATTTATTGCCGGAGTTTATATTTCCTATATTAATTGGAGTGTTTTTTGCGGGAAGATATCGAAACGACCGAAAGGGAAAGGTGATCAATCTTCAAACTACCAGAACAGGAAGGTTGAAATATTACCTTGTGGATTCTATCTTCATAACAATATTGATCTTTGGATTCTTTATGATGGCTATTCTCATGCAATCGATCATTGGCTATGGGGTACTGCAATTTTTTAACCCACTAGAAGCTAAAACAGGTATTCCTTTGAGATTGATTGTACCAATCATCCATTCAGCGACCAGGATTAGCTTGTATTACAGCGCTCTCTTATTTTTTACCTATGGTGTAGCAGTTGTGATGCCCTTCATCGAAGGGGCAGTATATTCGATCCCGTTAATCTTTACAATAATTCCAGTTTTTCTGGTTCCCTGGAAGGTACCACTCAGGCAGGCATTTATTGAAAACGGCTCCATTTTTCCATTTAGCGGCACCTATTACATAATGATCGGATTCTTCTTCCTGACTGGCCTGCTTTTGATTGGAATGAAGGTGTTCATAATTAAGGATGAAATATGAAGATTCGAATACTCGCAAAAACTCCCATTCTTCTGATTGTGCTCATGTACGTGGTGTTCCCTTCATATAACATTTATCACCTCATGTTCGTCTACCTGCCAGGTATGCTTGGATTGAATAGCCTGGATAATTTGGCATCAGAAAAGATGATTGCCCGGATTCGAGAAGAATCTTTGTTGAAAAGAATCCGTTGGAACCTGGGGGTTAACTTACTTCTGTTGACAGTTCCCCTGACCGTAATTAATTATTTCAGATTTGGACAATTGATCGAACATAATGTCTTGTATTTAAGTTTTTATTACTTAATAATTTCACTGATGTGGTTTATTGTCACCTTTTGGGGGGATATGATTTTGGCATGGAAGGTCTGTTATGTGGGAGAATTAATTGAAATGATGTTAGTCATGTTTATCCCTGAATCCCTGCCGCTTATTCTGAAATATATATTGGGTTTTGAGTCATATCAAAAGACGATTGTTGTTTTGGGTATTTTAATCATTGGTCTGGTATGCGGTTTGTGGTACTCATTAATCATCTTTGAATCCAAGGATGTGTTGAAGAGGTTATGAAAGGAAATCTGAAATACATATACATACCTTTGCTAATTATAATTGTTCAATTAAATTTATTGTTTGTATTTAATTTTCTATACGGGGTTGACGGGATATACCATACTATATTTATTTCCAAAGCCGGAAGCTATCTCGCAGACTTTATCTTCCTTTCTTATCACCTTCCGCTGATCCTTTTTTTAGGGCGTCGGCTTTCCCATGATATCGAAAAAGTTCCGGTAGTAACAAGACGGAAACCGGGAGAAATGATTTTGGATCACTTAATATTAAGTGTCATTTGTGTTGGGATTTCTTATTTGATTCAAATCTTCATTATTCGCAGCACACATTCTGATTGGATAATCAGCGGCGTTTTTTACACGATGGTTATTTTAGTTATAATCTTATGGTCAAATGTGATTTGTCTTACCCAATCGGAGCAATACAGCCTACTGATCCAAAGTACAGTATTTTTCAGTGCTTTTTATTTCATTAAATTTCTTTATGGGAGAATGGAAAAAACAACTATTACACCGGGGGAAATCATTGTTCTGTTCTGTTTAGCGGTGAATGCAGTTTTTCTTGAATTTAACATGATTCAATCAAAAGATATTATGAGGAGAAGATAAGATGGTCAGATTAAACCAATATACAAAGATTATCCGGGGAAAGACTGTTTTAAATAACATTGATTTATGTGTCTCAAAAGGTGAGTGTATCGGTATTCTTGGACGTAATGCTTCAGGTAAAACGATGTTGCTCCGT
>CAZCPI010000264.1:0-3242 GCA_964500535.1 uncultured Bacteroidales bacterium | reverse complement strand
TTAAAATATTTTCAAACGCTGACCGGGGAATATTTTTGTGGAATGCATGCCATTCCATTTTTTTATTTGTGAAACCTTAACTCTGTTCCTGTTTGCAATAGTTCCCAGTGTATCTCCTCTGCGGACTTTATAAATTTTGTAATCCCTTACAGTTTCTTTTACAGGAGCAGGCGTTGCAGTGTCAGCAACCACAGAAATGTATTGATCTGCCTGATATCTTGAGATACTGTCCATATTATCTATAAAGGACAAAGTAAAGCTGGAAGGGAGACAAATCGTATATGGTGTTTCAGATGTGCCGGGGACTATATCTTTTCTGTATTGAGGATTCATAGACTGCAGTTCTCCCTTTGGAATACCTATTACCGCTGAAACCTGGTCGAAATGTATTTTCTGATTTAAAAGTATGGTATCGGTAAGAGTTGAGAAATTCATCTTTACAGGACAAATTTTGTGCTCTTTGTGGTTTCGCATTACATAATTGGCTGCAATAAAAAGAGGGACGTAACCTCTGGTTTCTCTTGGTAGGTAATAATAAATATCCCAGTAGGAACGTTTGCCGCCAGCACGTCTTATCGCTTTATTAACGTTGCCGGGACCGCAGTTATATGCGGCAATAGCCATTTGCCAGTCTCCGAAAATACCATAAAGATCTTTCAGATATCTGGCTGCAGCATCAGAAGATTTCAGAGGATCTCTTCTTTCATCAACCAGAGTGTTAATATCCAGGCCGTATATCCTGCCTGTCCCAAACATAAACTGCCAAAGACCCGTCGCACCGGCTTTTGATACAGCTGCAGGGTTTAGAGCGGATTCAACTACAGGAAGATATTTTAATTCAAGAGGTAAGCCATATTTTTCTAAAGCATTTTCAAAATAAGGGAAATAATAATCACTTAAACCAAGCATTATTTCCATTTGTTTGCGTTTGCGGACACAGTATACATCTATAAATTTCCTGACTATGTCGTTGTAAGTCATTGGGATAACAGTAGGTATCGATGAAAGTCTTTTTTTAATTACTTCATCAGAAAAACCCGGATCAACTGAGTCGCAATCACATTTATTTGCTCTCGGACGATAAGTTTTTATGTGCCAGTCCTGAAGTAAACTGTCAAGGTTAGTATCAAGACTTTCAGGCAAATCTATACCCTGATCCACCCATGAGCTGCCAAGAATGTCCTCTGTTTTCGGGATGTTATCGATTGCAAACATTGGAAAACATAGAAATGACAATAACAGCAGGTTCAGGTAACGAATCATGATATAAATAAAAATTATAAATTAAAAACTGAATGACAGACTTAGTTCAACACCTTTAGCACCTCCATAATTGCTGGATTTCAGAGCAGGATGAACAGCTAAATCCGGGGTTACGTCAAAATCGTAAAGTTGCGCATCAACGTAGGCGTCTAATATACAAAATATATAAACACCAACAGCACCAATAATGCTTAAATCTCTGTAACGTCGATAAACTTGTTGTCTGTTCTTTAAAATTGTTGACAGATTAGATGAATTATATCTTGAAGTATTAGGCAAAAGCTTCTCGTAACTCTTTGTATTAGGGTCATCATCTGAAATGTCTATATAAGCATTAGTATATGCAACATAATACTTGTTATTCCAGCCGATCGCGTAGGTCATCGCTGCAGTTGCAGCTCCAACAACAGGCAATTTCCAGTATCTGTGGTTGTAAATCTGACCAAGTCCGGGGCATAAGGCAGAAAGCCATACTGCTTTAGTGGGGTCAGGTTTGTATGAAGTGTCTCTTATCGCGACGGATACCTCTTCGATCCCTTTGGATAAAGCCGAATCTTTTGGAATTACTTTATTGATAACAGGCTGCTCAGCACTGTCTGCAGTAATAACCTCTATCTGAGAAGTTTTTTCTTTTGCCTGATTTATTTTTTCTTTAGCGGATACACCACTTAATGGCAGCACCATCAGGATGGTTAACAGCCAGAAAAATCGAATTGATATGTTAGTGATTTTAGCCAATTAATTGTTGATCATTTTGTCAAAGTGTTCCATAAGCATCTCCAGTTGTTTTTCAGACTTAAATGGGATGCTGATAGAACCTCTGCCGTTATTGCCTATAGAAAACTTTACGTTGGTTTTAAGTTGTTCAGAAAGCATCTTCTGCAACGCCATGTATTCTTCAGGCGTTTTCAGTTTCTTTGCCTTCTCTTTTTTTACAGGGGTTTCTTCCTCTGGTTGTGTCAGGCTTTTGACAATCTCTTCAACCTTTCTTACAGAATAACCATATGTAAGAATATCCTCATATAAAGAAAGTAATACTTTGGGATCTTCAATTCCTAAAAGGGCCTTTGCATGTCCTACGTCAATTCTTTTATTTTTCAGTCCAATCTGAATTTCAGCAGGCAGCTTTAATAGTCTAAGATAATTGGCTATAGTTGCTCTCTTCTTACCGAGTCTTTCACTAAGTTTTTCCTGAGTCAGATTATATATTTCAAGAAGCTTCTGGAAAGCCAATGCGATTTCAATTGAATTCAAATCCTCTCTCTGGATGTTTTCAATCAGTGCCATTTCCATGACCAAATCATCTTCCGCCGTTTTTACATAAGCAGGGATTCTTTCAAGACCGGCAAGTTTTGCAGCCCTGTATCTTCTCTCACCGGCAATAATCTGGTAGTTACCCTCTGAAATCATTCTCAATGAAACCGGTTGTATTACACCAAGATTTTTAATTGATGTTGAGAGTTCTGAAAGAGAGTCTTCATCAAAATCCCTTCTTGGCTGGTCAGGATTCGGGAATATCATCGAGATTTCAACTTCGTTAATAGAAGATGATCCTTCGGTGCGTATATCGTCAGTACTTAATAAAGCATCCAGACCTCTGCCTAATGAACTTTTCTTAACCATTTTTATTTCTTGTTTTTCTGTAATATTTCGTTGGCAAGTTGCATATAATCTACCGCACCTTTGGAATCGGCATCAAATAAAACTACCGGTGTTCCAAAGCTCGGAGCTTCGCTGAGTTTTACATTTCTCTGAATATTGGTTTTGAAAACCAAATCCTGGAAATGCCTTCTTACTTCCTCACTTACCTGTTTGGCATGTCTCAACCTTGAGTCATACATTGTCAGCAAAAAGCCTTCAATTTCGAGCCCGGGATTAAGTTTTGACTTGATAATCTTAATTGTATTCAGAAGTTTGCTGATACCTTCGAGAGCAAAATATTCACATTGTACAGGTATCAGAACCGAGTCTGCAGCTGT
>CAZCPI010000263.1:0-3244 GCA_964500535.1 uncultured Bacteroidales bacterium | reverse complement strand
TGGCAATACAATGCGCCGGAGAATATCCTCCTCAGGAAACCGGACTGACATACAACAGCTGGTACGGTAAATTTCATCTTGAAATGCACTGGTGGCATGGCGTGCAATTTGCACTTTGGGGACGTCCTGAATTACTTGAACGTAGCCTTGGATGGTACGAAAAAGCAAAACCTGCTGCAAGACAAATCGCTAAACGTCAAAACAGAAAAGGTGTCAGATGGATGAAAATGACAGACCCTTCTGCAACTGAAGCTCCTTCAAAAGTCGGATCATTCCTCATATGGCAACAGCCTCATTTTATTTATATGGCTGAGTTAATGTACAGGAATCATCCTGATACATCAGTACTTAACAAATATAAAGACCTCGTTTTTGCAACAGCCGACTTTATGGCGGACTATGTGGATTATGACGGTCTGGAAGACAGATATGTATTAAAAGGAGCAATACCGGCCCAGGAAACTCTCAAAGCTTCCGAGACAGTAAATCCTCCATTTGAATTATCATACTGGCATTATGCACTGAGCGTAGCCCAGAAATGGCGCACAAGACTGGGCATGCAAAAAAACATGGAGTGGGAGATAGTTATTGACAAACTTTCGCCGCTTGCTCATGAAAATGGTTTGTATCTTGCTGCCGAAACCGCTCACGATACATACATTGATATAAGATACACATCAGACCATATGGCTGTACTAGGAGCATTAGGCATTTTGCCAAAATCGAAACTGGTCAGAAACGATATAATGACAAACACATTCAACTGGATCTGGGATAACTGGAACTGGGGCAAAACCTGGGGTTGGGATTATCCAATGACAGCGATGTGTGCGGCAAGGCTTGGCATGCCCGAAAAGGCAGTCGGAGCATTGCTGATGGATAAACGTACAAACACATATCTTGCAAATGGTCACAATTATCAGGACGGCAGATTAAGGATTTACCTGCCGGGTAATGGTGGTTTACTTACAACAGTTGCCATGATGTGTGCAGGATGGGATGGAAGTACAGGCGAAAATCCCGGTTTCCCAAAAGACGGGAAATGGAATGTCAAGTGGGAAGGCCTGAAACCGATGCCGTAATTATTTTAAACTATCAATATTTAACTTTTAAAATCAACGCTATGAGAAAAAATTTACTCTTTTTGTTGCTTGCCATGCTTTGTTGCTCGACAACATTGTTTGCGCAAAAGAAAGTTGCATTCGTATACCAATCCGGGTATAATGCAGGTAAAAATGGCTGGGATGCAACTGGCTATGATCCAAATTTGGATCCTATTTATATAGGATTGACTTCTAACTACACTGTTACGAATTTTGTTTATGCACAGGGAGATACACCTGATACAACAAATTTAATTACTTATGATCTTGTTGTAATGTGTGAAGCTATGTCCGGAGGAAAAAATTTAAGTAACAGTATGAAAAACCTTGTAGGTAAAGTTCCGTTGCTCAATTTGAAATCTTATGTGTATACAAGTGGAAGATGGTCATGGGCTGCACCTACAAATCCTACAAACAAAACAACTTCTGTAACTATCAACACCGGCTTTGAAAGCCATGATATTTTCAAGGGACTAGAAGTAAGTGACGGAGTTGTTCAGATTTATGATGGAACAGCAACTACATCAAATCTGGTTCAGGGATTCGGAGCACTTATCGAAGGATCTCCTATTCAGCCTGAAAACATTATTGCAAATATTACCGGTACAACCACCTCTGCGATTCATGTAATTGACAATCTTGAATTTAAGTATATGTTGATTCCTTTATCAAGCGATCTTATTAAAACCGTTACACCTAATGGGGTTAAACTTGTTATTAATGCATGTAATTATCTGATGGGCGGTGGTTCAGGAGGTTTCGATCCTACAGCACCATTTAAGATTGCGTATCTTTTTGATTCATCATATTCAGGATACTGTGGTATCAGCAAAGACCCGATTTATAATAATTCCGTAATTGCAGAAAAAAATTGCGAAGCTATTGATATTAAGTCATTTACTGCAACCTCTACAGATACTCTTGCTGCGCTTGAAAGCAAATACGACCTTGTTGTAGTATCTGAAGCGATTTCAAGCAGTCATGCATTTGCGAAACCATTATTAAGTCTTGTAAACAGGGTTCCAATGTTGAACCTCAAGTCATTCTTCTATAAAAATACTGTCTGGAACTGGGGAGCAGGAGCTAATCCAACTACTGTAAAAAATAATGCTGAAGCCGGTGTAACATCAATAATCGTAAATAAAAAATTTGCTGAACATGCATTATTCAGCGATATTGAAGTTGCTGACAGTACGATTGCATTATACAACAATATAGCAATAAATGGTGTTAATAAGAATCTTGTGCAGGGTTATACAACTACTACCGGTAGTTTTATCGAAAAAGATGATGTCCTTGCATTTGTAAAAGGAACAACAACAACTTACAACTCTATCCATGAGCATGGAACAACCAATAAATATATGTTGTTGCCATTTTCCAGTGATGCATTGATGATAGGTGAGGAAATGAACCTGACTGAACAGGCAATACAACTTATCAATAATGCTGTTTATTATCTTATTGAATCCAAAGGCAAAGTACTTCAAGCTGTAAAACCTACTTTCTCATTGTCTTATGGTAATGGCTATACTGATGTTACTATGGCATCTCTTACTGCTGACGCAAAAATATATTATACTACAAACGGTAGTGTACCTACTGTTACAAGTACTCTGTATGCAGGACCTGTTAAAGTAACGAGTAACTGTACTGTAAAAGCTATTACTTCAAAACAGGGACTTGACAATAGTGCTGTTGATTCAGTAGTTGTTGTTGTAAAAACGATAACTCCAAATCCGGCAATTTCAGTTGCATCAGCTACAGCAGGTAAAACAGTTACTATAACCGGAGCAGAAGGTTCAACTTTGTATTATACGACTAATGGTGCCACACCATCTGCAACTTCAAATCTTTACTCAGGTCCTTTCACTGTAACAAGACCATGTACTGTAAAGGCGATTGCAACAATGACAGACAAGTTGAATTCTGATGTTGTTGCTGAAAAAGTCAGCATAGACGGATATACCGAAAGAAATAAAACTTTAGTATGGGCAAACTTTTATGATCGTCCATATATTGCAGTAGGTGATTCTTTGAAACCTTCTTACTGGACATGGGCAAATACAGATACCACAACAACTGACAATGGTGATGTCATTGCAAAATATGCATATACTCCACCTACCGAAGCTGATCCT
>CAZCPI010000262.1:0-3248 GCA_964500535.1 uncultured Bacteroidales bacterium | reverse complement strand
ACAGATTTCCCACACCGTCACCATCCATATCTTCTTGAGCGGGATTATAGTTTAGGGGGCAATTATCACATGCATCCCCAAGTCCATCTTCATCGCTATCGACTTGACCGGGGTTGAACTGAACAGGGCAAATGTCATCTCCATTCAGAATTCCATCACCATCCATGTCGGGATCCTGTTCATTAGGAATACTGTCACCATCAATATCGGGGTCACATTCATTACCTATGTAATCATTGTCGAAATCCAGCTGTCTCGGATTAACAGTAGTGATACAATTGTCACAACTATCTCCTATGTTATCACCATCAAGATCTTCCTGATTCGGATTAAAAATTCCTACACAATTATCACAATCATCTCCAATTCCGTCATAGTCTGCATCTTCCTGTAAAGGGTTATATTTTCCGGGACAGTTATCGCATATATTACCAATACCATCATTATCACTATCTGTTTGAGCTGGATTATAACCACACGGGCAATTATCTTGAGGGTTTGATATCCCATCACCATCAATATCGTTTGAAGAGAGCAAATCAGCAGCTTCGTAATACTGAAGATAGGCCAAAAGGTTAAATGAGATACTTGCAGTCTGTTCATAAACAATTAGATACCAAGTACCATTTACTTCACGAGCAATAAATGGGGTTGAAAAAGAAGCCCCGGAAGTGTCGTATAATTTGACAAAAAGATTAAGTAATGAATCTGTGTAGTAACCAATTTCTAATTCCATGGAATCAATAGTCGAGATAAAGGAAAAATATCTTTCATAGGTGGCAGAATCACTCAAAAGAGTGTTGATTTCAGCTGCATCTGAAGGTTGGTAACAGTTTAAAATATTTGACAGTGATCCGGTATGATAAGCATCCAATAATCGGCAAAGAACAGCAGTTGGGCTGTTGGTAGTTGCAGCATTCTGAGTTCCCCCTTGAGTTGAAATAACCCAATCAGCATGCTGAGTGTTAAGCATTCCGTTAATTTCATAAATCATCATACTGTCACAATAATGGTTTGTCGAATCATTGGCAAAAACACCAAGCGAATCACTGTTAAAGTTGATTGCGATGTATAACTGTGATGTATTAATTACAGGAAATTTATCATTTTGGGCAAAAATAAATCCCGTTGAAATAAATGCTATAAATATTAAAGTTATTTTTTTCATTTTTATTTTTTTTAACATGATTTATAATTTACCTACAAGGCAAGTTTTTTGAAGTAATGTTACTTCTCCAGCAGCAATGGTAATAAATCCCGCAAATTTTACGAAATAATTACCTTTTAATTCAAGGCACATGGAACCGACTTTAAAACCTGTGGGATAACAAATCTGGACTCCGCCAAAGTATAAATAACCGCTTGCAGTCAATTCTGCCCTGAGTACGTCTTTTGACCAAATTTGTCCGTAGAATCCTGCTGTCAGGGAACCGGTAACAGCAAGATCAGCACATATTTCCGTTTGACATTCTGATACGGTCAAATCAAATCCTAAAGTTGCTGAAATGCCTACTTTGATCGTTATACCGAGTTCGGCAATGCACGGAATTCCCCCGTAAGGAGGAGGCAGAGGGAAATCACAAGAAATTCCGCCACCGGAAAGAGATCCTTCAACACGATATTTTTCACTATCCTGAACCTTATCATGGCAACATTCATTAAATTCATTATAGGCACCAGTAACTGTAAATGATGGAGCCTCAAATGAACATGGGACTTTTAAGGGAGAGTTTTTGAGGTAAGTTTCAATAAATTTTCCTTTACTTTTGATTCCTTCTATAAGATTTTTCAAAATTTTAAGCTCAACTGAAATAGAAGCACTAGTGTTAACGTCTTTGTTTACGACTACGATTTCGGTTGAGGCATTATCAGTAACACGTCCATCAGCAAAGGCTTCAAAGTTAACAGTCATATTATAAACCTTTGAGGCAACAGATCCAATGGCAGGAGTAGAGTTCGCCCCAAGTCGAACATCGCCACTCATCCCCGGTGGATCCGTGACTATTTCAAATTCGGAAACCGAGATTGCGTCTCCTTTAGACCAACATCTTTTTTTTGGAGTAACACTCACAATCTGAATATCATCAATAAGAAAAACTTTAACTTGGTCTTGTTCAACGCCATGTTCAGAAACTCTTGTACAGGTGAAAATAGTAACGCTATCTCTTGGATTTACGGTAACCTGAGGCAGATTGTCGGCAGACAATATGATCCCTCCGGACCATTTATAACAATCTTGAGGATTGTTTGAAGCTGCACCGATGACAACAGTTTGTGTATTATTTGCACGTTTTGCAACTTTTTTATCTTCTCCTGCAAATTGAGCAAAAATATTTGCAGTTGAAAATAACAGCAAACCCAGTAATAATAATTTGATTAGCTTTTGCATGTTGAATCCGGTTTTATTTAAAATTATTTTTTTCATCATTGTACTCTTTTAATAGTGAATACTAATTGACCTGATGTATAAGCAAATATGGTCAAAGTGCCATAAGAGCCCGGACGGAGAACCCCGATTGGGTCACCTTCAATCTGAAGCGGAATCTGTAATGTTGTCGCATGTTCAGAAATCTCATCCGTGGTAAATGCAATCCAAGAACCACCATGACTGACAAGGGAAATTACCGGTGAATAAATATCAACATTTCCAATATTTCCAAATTCAAGAACCAAGCTGATAGTTCTATTTAATCTTGGATTGTTCGGGAATATTAGATTTGTCGCCAATCCTTCGGGAACTTCATTCTGTATTTCAAAGGCATCTTCAAGGTAAGATGCTCCTTCACAAAGGTTAAGTGCTCCGACTGTATAGGTGCCAATATCTTTCCCTGCAAGGTCAAATTGTGCAAATGCCTGATAATAATTGACAAAAATTAAGGTATCAGCATAGATTGTGTCATTTTCGTTTTCTAACCAAACAGGCATATCTCCCCTGAATCTCGATCCTGTAAGTTCAACTGTTACTACTCCGGTATTTCCTCCATAGCCAGGATTGATGGTCCTAAGTTCAAATGGGAGAATGTCGGCCTGTAGAACAATATTCTGACTATTATGTGCAGGCGTGCTTCCTAAAACGTTTATCCCATAATAATCAGATTGAGTGGATGGAATAAAGATTTCAGGATTGGCTGAGAGCTGTTCTATTGAGGAATAGTCATATTGTAAGTTACTTCCAATATCATTATGTAAAACGTAAAAATTATTTACTGCTCCTGATGCTGAATCAGATGAGAGGAGGTAGAGACGCA
>CAZCPI010000261.1:0-3266 GCA_964500535.1 uncultured Bacteroidales bacterium | reverse complement strand
CTTCGAGAGCAAAATATTCACATTGTACAGGTATCAGAACCGAGTCTGCAGCTGTTAGCGAGTTGACAGTAATAAGGCCCAGTGACGGAGAACAGTCAATAATGATATAATCATATTTTTCCTTTAACGGCTCAAGGACCTTTTTCATGATTTTTTCTCTGTCTTTAATACTAATCATTTCCAGCTCTGCACCGACAAGGTCGATATGAGAAGGAAGTACACTAAGGTTCTCAAGCTCGGTTTTGATAATGGCCTTCTCCGGATCAGCATTGTTTATCAAACATTCATAGATGGTATTGTCAAGTTTTTTAATATCAATACCCAGACCGGATGATGAATTGGCCTGTGGGTCAGCATCAACGATAAGTACTTTTTTTTCAAGTACTGCAATCGATGCAGACAAATTTATTGATGTTGTCGTTTTTCCTACACCACCTTTTTGATTGGCTATGGCAATTATCTTTCCCATTTGTCAAATGATTCGTTTTAGCTGTATTCTTTGATACAGGCTGATGAAAATTTTCAATGCGCAAAGATATTGAATTTTTTCAATTATCATTTTTGTACATTTGTAGTCAAGTCAAAATCATATGAGCAAAAAACCATTAATTCTGTTGTCAAATGACGATGGATATGAGGCCAAAGGTCTGGTCTCTCTTATCGAAATCATCAGATCCTGTGGTGATTTGGTGGTAGTAGCACCGGATTCTCCAAGATCAGGAATGTCTACAGCGATAACAGTAACGACTCCTTTACGTATAAAACTTGTATCAGAAGAGGAAGGTTTAAAAATATTTAAATCTAACGGAACCCCCGTGGATTGCGTTAAGCTGGCACTCAATCAAATCTTAAAAGACAGAAAACCCGATATCGTTTTGTCAGGAATTAATCATGGAACAAATTCCTCAGTTGCCATTCATTATTCAGGAACGATGGGCGCTGTACTTGAAGCATGTATGAACGGAATTCCGGCTATAGGTTTCTCGCTTGATGACCATTCTTTTGATGCTGATTTTTGTCCTGCCGGGTCATATATCAAGAAAATTACTGAAGAAGTATTACGTAACGGTCTGCCTTCTGATTGTTGTCTGAATGTAAACATACCCCAGACAAATGATTTAAAAGGTATCAGACTTTGCAGGCAGGCTAATGGCCGCTGGATTGAGGAGTTCGAAAAACGTGAGCATCCGAAAGGCGGCAACTACTACTGGCTTACCGGCAATTTCCATAATGATGAGCCTTTTGCGCCTGATACAGATATGTTTGCATTGAGTGAAGGCTATATTTCAGTAGTTCCTTCTAAAATAGATATGACATCATATGAGTTGCTTGAAACCATGAAAAACTGGGACCTGTAAAAAAATATAAAATGAAGTATTTCATTATCGCCGGTGAAGCATCGGGTGACCTCCATGCATCAAATCTGATGAAAGAGATTGCAAAAATTGACCTGAATGCAGAGTTCAGGTTTCTTGGTGGTGATAAAATGCTGTCAGTAGGAGGGCACATAGTCAGACATTACAGGGATATGGCTTTCATGCGGCTGTTTTCAGTTTTAAAGAATCTGGACAAGATTTCTAAAAATTTTGATATATGTAAAAAAGAACTCCTGTCCTGGAAGCCTGATGTCCTGATTCTGGTCGATTATGCAAGTTTTAATTTGCGTATAGCAGAGTTTGTAAAGAAAAACTTACCCGAAATACCTGTTCACTTTTATATATCTCCCAAGATCTGGGCCTGGAAAGAATACCGTATCAAGGCATTTAAGAGTTATATAGATAAAATGTATGTAATTCTTCCCTTTGAAACCGAATTCTTTGGGAAACATAATTTCCCGGTTTCTTACGTAGGAAATCCCTGCGTGGATAGTGTTGATGCATTTCTGAATAGTGAAAGGCCTGATATTGAAAGTTTTCGGGCAAATCACAATCTTTCGGTGAAACCTATCCTCGCATTATTACCTGGCAGCAGGACAAGTGAAATCAACCGCAATTTACCCGCGATGTACAGGGTGGCATCGGGATTTGATAAATATCAGATAGTTGTTTCAGGAGCGCCGGGTATCGAACCGGATTATTACAAGAAATATTTGACCTCTGATACAAAAATTGTTTTTGGAGAAACCTACAGCCTGCTTGAACATTCGCATACGGCACTTGTAACTTCAGGTACTGCAACCCTGGAAACAGCATTATTTGGAATACCACAGGTTGTTTGTTTTGGCGTGCCGTATGGTAATATTCCAAACTGGATTTTCAGCCATTTCATGCATGTAAAATATATTTCACTGGTAAATCTTATTGCCGGGTATACGGTAGTTGACGAATTAATGGGTGCATTGTTTAATGAAGTAAATCTGACTGCTGCTCTGGAACCTTTGCTTAATGAAAGCCCTGAAAGAAGGGCGATAATTGATGGCTACTCGGAGATGAAGAAAAGACTGGGCGGACCAGGCGCATCTGAAACAACTGCAAGACTGATATATGATGAACTATGCCTGAGGTCAAATAGGGATTTTTAAAAAATTTTATGAAAGGTACAAACTTGGTATAATGTGTTCCAAACTGTCATAATAAAAAGATGTTTTATGAAGAAGAGCTCTTATAGAATACTGTCTGTTTTTTTGTTTTCGGTTTTTGTGTTTGCCGGTTGTAGCGATGAATTTTTAGAACAGTTTAAGACTAAGTTTTCAGATGAAATTGAATCCGGAAGTATCGGTGAAGTAGAGGAAAAATTAACCGGAGGATGGAACCTTTATATTGCCAATGACAATGACGATCAATCATTGCCCGAATCATGGCGCAGCTGGTGGTATTTTAAGGTTGACAGGATGGATACTTCCGAACCTGTATCAATGACTTTCAAGGATTCAGGATGGCCATATTATTACATCCCTGTTTATTCATACGATAACAAGGAGTGGTTTCACTTTTCAGAAGATGAAGTTGACTTAAACAGGAAGAAAGAGATAGTTATAACCAAACAGTTTGAAGCAAGTACAGTCTGGTTAGCAAGATTTTACCCTTATACTTTTTCTGATCTTGAAAAATATGTTGAAAGTATTAAGAACAGTCCATTCATTGATGTAAAAATACCGGGTTATACTCAGGAAGGTCATCCAATTTACTTATTGAAGCTGACTAACAGCAAATACCCTGCTGCATTTAAAAAAAGGATTATTATGCATGCAAGAACACATCCTGCAGAAACCCCTTCTTCCTTTTTAATTGAAGGTATGATAAACTACCTGCTTAAAGGGTCGAGAG
>CAZCPI010000260.1:2084-3284 GCA_964500535.1 uncultured Bacteroidales bacterium | reverse complement strand
CTCATCGTGCTGGCAGGTTTTATGCTTATGATTCCTGCTTTCCTTGTAAAAGCATATAAGGATAGGATTGTCAATATACATCCAGCGTTATTACCAAAGTTCGGAGGTAAGGGTATGTATGGTGACAGGGTTCATAAAGCAGTAGTCGAAGCCGGAGAAAAAGAATCAGGCATAACAATACATCTGATAGATGAGAAGTATGACGAAGGCAGGACCATTTTTCAGGCAAAATGTGCTGTTAACGAAAATGATACTCCTGATGATGTTGCATCAAAAGTTCATGCATTAGAATATGAGTATTTTCCCAAAGTAATAGATTCTCTGGTAGAAAAAATAAAAAGTGAAGATAAAAAGTAATCAGAAGTTTCTGCTTCTGTGCTTGTCCTGATTGTGTTGAGGTGCCTGGAAACCAAATGCTTTTAACAGGTCAGAATCTTTTTCGTTTAAATTCTGCATAGTATAGGCTTTGTAGTCTCTTCTTAACGGATAGTTTTTTCTAATATCTTCAAAACTTCCCGGTAAAGCTTTGAGTATCTCTGTGTCTATCAACGGATCGTAAGAAAACAATAATGCAGCTGCTATTTTGTTTTTACAGTTTTTTGGGATTTTCAGTAAATGATTTTCGGGAACGGGAAGTTCCTGCAAACTTGTTGTAATGCTTAACTGAAAGAATAATATTAACTGGTCAAGTATCGTTTTTGTGGCAATAGCTTTACCATCAAATGAATATCCGGATATATGCGGAGTGGCAATCATGCTTTTGTCTAACAATTCTCTGTCAAGATCAGGTTCATTTTCCCAGCAATCCAAAGCGCAGTCAATAACTTTACCTTCATCTATGGCCTTTTTTATTGATTCAGTCGCGACTACTCCGCCTCTTGATGTATTTATAAGGAATACAGGTTTTCGTAATCTGGAGAAAAATGCATCATCTGCCATGTGAAATGTTTTTTCAGGACCTTCTTTTTCCAGAGTTGGATGGAATGTGATAATATCACATTCATTAAGCAGGCTCTCCAGAGATTTGAAGTTTTTTTCTCCTTCATTTCTTGCTCTTGGCGGGTCATTCAACACGACATTCATTCCAAGAAGTCTGGTGTATCTTTCTACTTTTTGCCCGCATTGACCCACTCCGATTATTCCTATTGTCTTTTCTGAAGGGTCAAAATTATATTTTTCTGCAAATGTGAGTATGCATGA
>CAZCPI010000260.1:0-1984 GCA_964500535.1 uncultured Bacteroidales bacterium | reverse complement strand
AAATATGGTATTTCTATGTCAGCAACAACTTTCATAAGCTATCAGATCTCACTATGATGGGTGATTTTTTTTCAGGGCACAAACGTAACAAATCTTTTTTAATTGCAAAAAGCAGTATTTAAACTAAACAATAAGTATTGCTAATTGTTTTCTATTTTCTTCCAAAATCGGCGGGAATTTCACCCCATAAAGAAGTTTCCCATTTATAAACAGGTATCTTCCATTCATTTGATTCAAGCCATTTTTCTGCTCTGTCTATCAATTCGAAAATCGGTCTGTTTGCTTCAGTCTGATTTAGTTTTGTTCCACATTTTTTTTTCTTTACCCAAGCAATGGCATTCATACTATCAGAGTAAACAGGGATGGTGGTTTTTTTCTGTGTCTGAAGTGCCAGGGCATGAACTAATGCAAGAAACTCACCAATATTATTAGTGCCTTCCTCAAATGGTCCCAGATGAAATATCTGATTTGATGATTCCCTGAAAACTCCCCTGTACTCCATTTTACCGGGATTTCCGCTGCATGCAGCATCTACAGCTATAAAATCTCCTGTGGGTCTGGGTGCCTTATTGTCAACAGGTCTTCCGCTTTTTGATTTATAATAGTGCATCCAGCCTTTTTTGAAAGCGGTTTCTGCTTCTTCCAAAGATTCGAATGATTTGTATCTGGCATTTTCATAATTATCTATGCTGGTTTTGCATTCATTCCAGTTATAAAATATTCCAGGTTCTCTGCCTGCCCAGACTACATAATATTTCGGTTGTTTCGCCATATCAGCGTCTGTAATTTCTTTCAGATTTGATTTCCTTCATTTTTCCTCTGAAAATCTCATATTTCCTGAATTCACAATCCAGTGGTCCGTTCATTAGTTTTATACGGGCAGAAGCTCTCAAACCAATATTGTCAAAACATTCTTCCTTGTAACTCAATATCCACGCATCATATCCGGTAAATGCATGTTTTAATCTTTCTCCGATGTTTTCATACAAGGTCATAAGATCATTAGGTTTGATTCTTTCTCCGTATGGCGGATTTGTAATAAGAATGCCATTTTCGGGAGCTTTTTCAATCCTTTGAATCGGGCGTAATTCAAGCTCCACATATTTGCTGATACTTGCATTTTTAATGTTTTTGCCTGCTATCTCAATGGCTTTAGGTGAATTGTCCGATCCGTAAATTCTGAAATCAAATTTCTTTTCGGGTATATCTTCATTGATGATCTCGTCAAACAAGTCTTCATCAAAATCTTTCCATTTTTCAAAAGAAAATGACTTACGGTATATTCCCGGTGGGATGTTTAACGCGATAAGAGCAGCTTCAATCAGGAGTGTGCCTGATCCGCACATCGGGTCAATAAAATTACATTGCCCTTTCCAGCCTGCAAGTAATAACATGCCAGCTGCAAGAACTTCATTAAGAGGGGCTTCTGTCTGTTCAACCCTGTAACCTCTTTTATGCAGTGATTCTCCGGAGCTGTCAAGTGAAATCGTACATGTGTCGTGAGCAACGTGTACATTGATACATATGTCAGGATTTGTTAGACTAACTGATGGTCTTTTGCCGGTTTTATTGTAGAAATAATCTGCAATACCATCTTTTACTCTGTATGAAAGGAACTTGGAGTGCCTGAAAAGATCTGAGAAAACAGTTGTATCAATAAAAAAAGACTGATCCGGTGAAATAATTTCATCCCAGTTGATTTTCATTATTTTCTCATATACTTCGTCCGGATTTTCAGCTTTGAACGAAGAAATGGGTTTTAATATTCTTAAAGCTGTACGTAAGCGTATGTTGGCTTTATACATTAACGCTTTATCAGCCATAAATGAAACCATACGTCTGCCGACAATGATTTCTTCTCCGCCGATGGCAGATATTTCGTCAGCAAGTACTTCTTCAAGTCCCTGCATGGTTTTAGCAATAAGCTCAAATTTGCTCATTTTTTTGCTTTTGATTGTACAATGTGAGTGTTTGGAGCGACATC
>CAZCPI010000259.1:0-3285 GCA_964500535.1 uncultured Bacteroidales bacterium | reverse complement strand
CAGGAGAAGGCTCTAGCCATATTTTTCCTGCAAAAAATGCAATTCGTAAAGCATTGACATGGGGAGCTGACCTGACTATTTCAACCGATGGCTCACGCCAGAGCACTCAGTATGATCTGTCAAAATTTTCAGTTTTCTGCGCGTCAAATTCCGGAAGGACAAAAGAAGTCGTACTTCTTGCTAAAAAGATGAAAGAAACCGGAAACAAGGATTGTTACGGTCTGTCAGCAAATCCTGACACATTGCTTGAAAAAGAATGTACAAAAACATGGGTCCTGAATTGCGGCTGGGAACAGGCTGTTGCTGCTACAAAGAGTGTTGTAGAACAAACTCTTTTTTATGAATCCATACTTTGGAACGTTTTGGGCAAAGACAAATCGGAGGAATTAGCAAAATTACCTTCTCTTATTAAGGAAGCCCTTACACTTCAAATACCTGAAGAAATCACGAAACTTGCCGTAAATGCCCCGACTATTTATTTTGCCGGTTATAACGATGGAGTTGCTGAAGAGCTTACTCTTAAGACCAACGAAATAACCCGTAAAAAATCAGATTTTCTGGAAGGCACTTATGCCGTTCATGGCATAGAAGAAGTTATGGATCCACGGGACATTGTTTTTGTTGTTGATCCTATTGAAGAAGAAATTGAAAAATTCCAGGAAGTCCTTTCAAAAGGAGTAGGTTTAAAAGTCGTTGCTATTGCAGATCATGACACTCCATTTACAACGATAAAAGTACCCTTAGCCGGAGAGATGAAACCATACGTTTTACTATGCGCAGGATGGAATCTTTTAGTTGAAATCGGTCTTGCCAAAGGTATTGACCTTGACAAACCCGACAGAGCAAGAAAGGTTGGAAATGAACTTGTTATCTGATAATCAGATTCACAATAAAAAACCGGGGACTGTTTTAAATAGCAGTCCCCGGTTTTTTATTACTTTTGTTTTTATCAGGTAATTTTAAGAATATGCCTACAAAAGATATTTACACTGCTTCAGCCAACCAAAAACTATCTGAACTGGTTTTGCATAATCCGGGGCTTCTGCTCATGATAGAACGATTCGGTATAGAAATGCCCTTTGATGATAAAGATATTGCCCGGATCTGCGAAGAAAACAACATAAGTACAGGCTTATTTTTTCTTATTTCCGGTATACATATAAGGAAAAGCATTTCCTATGAATACTCTCCGGAATATGATGATATCGTCACAATCATAAAATTTCTGAAGAATTGTCACACCTATTATTTAAATGAGAAATATCCTGAGATAATTGAAACCATTAAATCGATGTCTGAAATCAATAATCACAAGGAAATGGTTTTGGTCAGACAGTTTTTTGACGATTATTTTAATGAAGTAAAAGAGCATCTTGATTATGAAGACAAGATTGTCTTCCCGTATGTTACCAACATTCATAAAGCACTTAAAAGCGACCAGCTATTTTTTTCAGAAACATCATACTCGGTGAGTGAATATAAAGCTCATCACAATGATATTGAAGAAAAACTTGATGACTTAAAAAAACTGCTTTTAAAATATCTTCCGAATAATAAGGATTCCGGAATAAGAAGAAAGCTTTTTATACAAATAACCGAAGTTGAGTTTGATTTAAACATACACTCACACATTGAAGATAAAATACTTATTCCTTTGGTTTCAAAACTGGAAACTCAAATAAAGAAATAATCGTGAATAAAGATTATCTGATCATAATTGCCGATACTTCATATATTGTTTATGAAGGACTGACCAGCCTGATTTCAAAAAAAGGTCTTAAGTATGATTTTAAAATGTCTTCAACTTTAGAAGAAACCGATAAGTGTTTGCTTAAAGGAAATGTTTGTGCAGTAATTATAAATCCTTCTTTATTTGGCACTAATACTAAAGCCATCCTGTCACTAAAAGATCAGCATCCTTATGTCAGGTGGATAGGTTTCATTCATTCCTATTACGAGCAACAAATACTCTCAGTTTTTGACGAAACAATAACCATCTCTGATTCTGTCGAAACCATCGCTTTAAAGCTTTCAAGGGTCAATAATGTAAAGCATAAAGAAGATTTATCACAAGAAAAGCTTAGCGACAGGGAAATTGATGTACTCAGAAGTCTTGTTACAGGAATGTCTAATAAAGAGATTGCTGACAAACTCAACATCAGCATAAACACAGTTATAACTCACAGGAAAAATATAACACAAAAGACCGGGATAAAATCGGTTTCAGGTCTGACAATATTTGCTGTTGTTCAGAATATAATTACTCTCGATTGATAAGATTTTTGCGATTCTCCGGATTTTACAGCTCACGTATCTTATACAACATAAACCAGCCCATATTAATCCTGATCATCACAAAACAGGGTTAAAATCATTAATAATAATTACAGTTTACCAAAAGATTCATTATTTTTAGGTATTCATCAGTTTTCTGCCTTATTCTACATTTGTATCGTTTTTAAAATGAATTCAAATGAGAAAATTTCTTATGTTTTTTATCATATTTTCGGTTTCATCAATCTGCCTTACTCAGGAGTCAGAAGAAATGGAAAAGCCCATTGAGTTTGAAGCCTCATATGTCTGTGATAACGTCGCGAACGTTTCCGGAGGCATAAAACAAGGGTATGCATATTTGGGTATGGCAAATCTCAGACTTGGGCTGAATACTGAAAGTGCCGGATTATGGAAAAACGGCAGGTTTTTTATAAATGGTGCAAATACTCACGGATCGACACCATCAGCAGATCTTGTTGGTGATATTCAGGTATTATCCAATATCGAGGCTGGTGACCATACTTTTGTGCAGGAATTATGGTACTCACAATCTATCAAAGATTTTGACATCACAATAGGATTACAGGATTTGAATGTTGAATTCGTCAATTCTGATAATGGTTCGATGTTTATAAACAGTTCATTTGGCATTATGCCAATTGTCTCAAACAATGTCGCTGCACCGATATTCCCGTTAACAGCCCTGGGACTGACAATAAGATGGAATTTCTCAGAAAAGTCAACCTGGTTGATGGCATTATACGATGGATGCCCTTTAGATTTTGAAGAAAATCCTTATAATCTGAGATGGAATTTAAAGCCAACTGACGGAATATTAAGTATCAGTGAATATCACCTGAGAACAACACTTTTTAACAAAAAAAGCACATTTAAATTCGGAGCTGTTATGCACAGGCATTTTGAAGAAAAGGCTGAAATACCGGATTCCGTAAGGAAAACAACATTAGGATTTTATTCAACTGCAGACGTCGTTTTATATTCAAATAACGA
>CAZCPI010000258.1:0-3328 GCA_964500535.1 uncultured Bacteroidales bacterium | reverse complement strand
CGCCTTTGTGCTTCACGCATCATCGCAGAGTTCCTGTAGTTGCTTTCTTTTAATATTGGATAGTCATAAGGAGCGATCTGCGCATAGTAAAACGGGAAGTCTCCCTGTTTCCACTGCTCTCTCCAATCCTGTATCATCATCGGGAAAAGTGTCATATATCTCTCAGGCCATATGTAATTGCTTTCGCCCTGATACCAGAGACATCCTTTAATGCCATAACCGATGATCGGGTGAAGCATTCCATTGTAAAGTACAGTCGGAGTCCTGTTGGGTGATTTGATTGCTTCGGCATTTTGGGGGATTTCATAATCATTCCATTGATTTAAAAGCTCAGGTTTCATCCAGGCTTCGACAGAAGAGCCTCCGTAATAACAGCAGATTAGCCCGACGGGGATATTAAGTTGCTCAGCCAGATATTTTGCAAAAAACCAACCTGTTGCACTGAGCTCGGCAACATTATCTGGAGCAGCAACTTTCCATGATGAATTTTTAACTGTATCAAGTGGTGTGGCTGCCGGGCTCCTGTGGACTTTGAACCAGTGTATATTGTGGCCTGCACTTTTCATTATTTCCTGTGAAGAGCCGTAAATAGGTTGGTCACGATAGCCCTGCAAAGGTATTTCCATATTTGACTGACCTGAAATAAGCCATACTTCTCCTATCATCACATTATTTAATGTCAATGACTTTGCGCCGGTTTCATTTATGGTTATTTCATAAGGCCCGCCTGCAGCCGGAGTTGAAACGAACAGCCTCCATTTACCTCTTTGATCTGTTTGAATTTTGTAATTCTTTTTATCCCAGCCAGTCTGTATTTTGATTATTGTATTCGGCTTTGCTACTCCCCATATTGGAGCCATGGATTTTTGTTGAAGCACCATGTTGTCGCCAAAGAAATAAGGAAGCCTGATTTCTGAATATACCTTTGTAAAAAAGCACAAACAAAGGATTATGATTACAGGAAATGCTCGTTTCATGAATGGAAATAATTTGGTTAATTTTCAAATATTCTGCCCAAACAAAAATAGCAGTTATGCTTTCAGGCAGACTAACTATTTGGTTTTTGGTTTATTTAATACGTTTGTCTTGATAATATATTTAAACTTTTCTTTTGAGATGTCTTTACCTGTCTTTTTTGTCTGAGACTCAATGGACAGAGGTCCGAACAGTCCTGCATCAATAAGCTCTCTGGTCTTTTTCCTGTATTTGCCGTCTGTCCATGTCACTCTCTGACTTTCAGGCAGCATTGCATCTCTTTCAAGTCTGTTAGACCATGTATTTGTTACTTTTAACTCAAAATGGTTTACTCCATTACGTATCGCATCGGTTATATCGACTTCATAAGGTGAAGTCCATGCTATTCCGCAGTTTTTACCATTTACGGTTACTTCAGCCAGATCTGCGATTTTGCCGAGTTTAAGTGTATACAGGTTTTTGGATATTGAAACCTTTTTGATCTTAACGTCTTTAGAATAAACCGCTGTACCTGAATAATATTTTACTGATGAATCAGGTTTTTCCGTCCAGCTTTCAAGTTTTTCAAATGCGACAGGTTTCTCCGGTCCGCCAAAAGCTGTGTCAAACCTGACTGTCCAGTTATTGTTCAGCTCAGGACAATCTATATTTGATTTTTCAGTAAGTTCGGCAATATATGAATCCACATCTGCAGGTTTTTCAAAAACCACGAATAAAGCTTCATTTGGTGAAAGCTTCAGTGAAAGATTTGTTTTCTCACCATTTATCATCCATGCACCGGGTTCATATATATTACCATTCACAGGGTTGAATATCTCAGGTTTCCTGCCTGAAACTCTTAGCGAAAGCTCAAGATCGCGACAGGCATCTTTTTGATTTGAAATGAAATAGATGTCAATGCTGTCTGTTGCCCTGTGAGTCCATTCGATATCTTCATACGCATGAATACCATTTTCAAAGGCTTCAAAGTCACGTGCTATTCCAAGTGAAGTCAAATCCTGATTGAGCCATGGCAGACCTGGTTTCACACCGACTGCTGAAGCAAGAGAATCTGATAACAATATCTTTGCTCCCGCCTTGTTAAGATCCTTGATTTTTTCGGTCAGTCTGGTTTCATCATCTTTGTAACAGGTCTTTTCGACAGGAGACATGGCATGTTTGCCGGGCACTATAAGCAGTTTATATTTTGCGCCTGTTGATAGCTTTAGATTACCGTCATCGGTTTTGAGGGCATTAAAAAGCACGTCGGGATTGAAGGTATCATATTTATATCCTCTCAAAGGATCACACCAGTCACCAATGTCAAATATATTTGCCACATGCGTCACGCCTGCAGGCCTTTCCGTAATTGGAACGCCTTTATTTTCTTTAAATTCTATGCTTTGACTGAAACGTTTGTTTCCAAACAAACCGGGTAATGATGCTGCAAGCCTGTCAGGTAACAATGACCTTGAAGGCAGTTCAAGACCGTTAAATACTGCTATATCCACGACAGGTTTCCCCAGCTGTAGAAGTGACTGACAACGTGCAATATAGTCCATCCAGGCTCTGCCCGGTTTCCACCAGGTCTGGTCTCTTTGGAAAAATAACCCTAATCCGCTTAGCGTGGTGCCGGGTTTCCTGTCTGTAAATGGATTATGTGTATAAACATGAAACGCCATTTTATTAATGCCCATGGCAAAGTATCTGTCGAGTAATGCTTTGTGGTTTGCCGGGGTTTCATTCCAGATGGTACGCAGTTGTGTGAAACCTTCTACCATGATAATATTCTTACCATAAATGTGGGCCCCTGAGATTGCATCCATCATGTCATTTGGTTTGTCATGAGTCGGGCTATCATACCAGAACTCGCCCATTGGTACATCCACTGTACCAAAATGCAATAAACCATCAGACATCATAGTCGGAGCAACATTTTCTCCCGTATATGTACAACCTTTTTTGTGGGCGGCTTCTGCTAATGTCTTGAAGAATTTATCGTTGATCAGCTCGGCAACAGTCTTTCTCACATCATGAAGCACGTTTTCTGAAAATTCTGCTGAAATCAGGGGCACTCCCGCCATGACCGGCAGATAATCCATCAACGAATATCCTCTTCTTGATTGAAACTCCGATGCAAATGAATCCGACCAGTTCTGACTTCCACATTCCCAACTGTCCATATGCATCACTTTCAGGACATCAGAGGCAAGGTCATCTCCAACTTTCTCGAATATTCTGCCAAACCAGTTGTCATACTGCATCTGTACGGCTTTTTTACTGAATTTATCACATTCAAGTCCTGAGCCTGCTCCTCCCGTGGCATTTGTCATGCCGGTCGTGGTATGACCAATCCTGATTATTGTCCAGTTTC
>CAZCPI010000257.1:0-3349 GCA_964500535.1 uncultured Bacteroidales bacterium | reverse complement strand
TATTTATCTTTTCTTTTAATTTTAATAGATTCTTGGCTGCCTCTTCAATTTGTTTCTGACCTAACTTCACTTCAATTGCTGCCCATCTACCGTCTCTAAGAGAAATAATAATGTCGGCTTCAAGATTATATTTATCATGATAGTGAAACACATTAGCTCCATTTGCATCAGAATAAATTCTCAAATCGCGAGTACATAACGAAGTATCTAATGCAACCTCCTTAGACATGGTTACAGATGCAGGCCAACCTCCCCTACAAACGGCAAATGCAAGATCTTCCACACTTAAAGAAGAGATAGACGAAATATCCATATTGCCATCAAATAACGATTTGCCCTACCGACTGCCTTTGGTCAATCTCAAACCTTACCGCATCCCATAAAACAGGTGCCATCTGCCACTCATCTATAAGCCTTGGTGTATCCTCTCTTAACAATAGCGAAGACTGCGTGTCTGCCAGAGCCAGATATGATGCAGGTATATTCGCATGATGCTAAATGTCTGCTTAGAATAGCGTCACAAACACGAGGTAAGTAAGATTTGCTATAGGCATATTTTAATGAAAAGCGGCTTTTTACTTTAAGAAATGTCTGCAATCTACTTCAAGAAATGGCGATATGACCGTAAAATTACGAATTGTCAAGCCAATTATCTTTGATGAGGAAATTTATGCTGTGCATACCATATCTGCCAGCTTTGGCTATAATCAGTGTTTGGCATCGTTGAAATTTTTCAAATACATGAGATAGAAGCAATCTGTAGATTTTATCTTAAAGAAATTATGTTTCTCCATGCTTTTCTCTCCACAGAATTCTTCATAATCATAATCCATGATCTCTTTCTCCGGGTAATTAGTAATCTCCGAGACGTAAAACTCGTTTTCTAACTGAATCGGTTCTTTTGAAGTACCTACCATATAGGTAATTCTATTACCAAAGACAAAGGGGCTGTCATCTTTTTTGAAATGCAATGTATTAATCTGTTTTCTTTTAGGGTACTTCAACAGGTTGCAGTCTCGGTATAATTGGTCGGTAATGTTGTATTCAGCGATAAATTTGAGCGTACCCGGAGGAATCGTAATGATTTTCTTCTCTTTAATAGACACGGAGGATCCAGACGATGACATCAGCGATTCACTCACTTCTGCAGAAGCCTGGTTGTTCTGGATCAATCCCAGAAAATTTAGACCGGTAAGCTCAACTGATGCACCTTTTTTGTGTGTACTTTTGGATCCCACATTCGATGAGAGAATAAATTCCCTGTCTTGGTAATAATCTCTGGCAACACCGTTGAGCACAAAGAAACACTCGTCGAGATTCACGTAGATGTTCTCATTTGTCTTGTTAAAGAAGCCAAAATCCAAGTTGCCACCATAACTCCAAAGGTTGTAGGTTACCTCGCAATTTTCGTCTTCATAAACTAATGCATCTTTGTTAGCCATCAACCTGTCAGAAGGTACAGCACGGTAAACCTGATAAAATGTAGTTCTGCATGATGAGAGTGTAAATACTGATAACACAGTGATAATCAAATAAAAATTTGCTTTCATATTATTACATTTAAAATTAGATTCAAAAATAGAGAGCATTTATGACAACTTATGTCAATTGCATTTCCATGTTAATTTATATGATAGCAAAACAAACACCAATTTCGAAAGCAATAGGGTGGCAGTTTCAAAATCTATGGCTGCAAATGATTCCATGAAATATGATTCTTAAGTAATAATTTTTACAAATGTATTTAAAAATATAATTATATTCACAATCTTCCTGCTTTAATTTTAACATGAAGTGCATTTACTGCATCCTCGCACGTTTCCACTCCAAAGAAATAGTATTTCGGTTCGGAATCCTCCCCGACTAATTTAATAACTTCATCATAACTTCCGATAATTCATCCAATAAGATGGGTTTTTGGGGAGAAATTTCACTGATATAAATAAAACTACCAGATAGCGTTATATGGCATCTCGGAGTTCATTAGGAATAACATTGGTCAGCTTACATCACTCGTAGATTGACCGAAGTATGCTATATGTTGCACTAACAAGGGCGATGCACAAATTGACTTTTAAGTTATTGCGGGAGATTGAGTGAATTTATTCGATAATTTTTCAATATGGAAATCTTTGCTGTGCCTCCGCCATAAATCGACCGAAATGGTCTCTCAGCTGTGGTTCGTTGGCTGCAAGGAACTCAATTGCGAGGGTGGGATTGATTGCAGAGCTCTTATGAACAGACATGATTTCGAGCGATTGCTGCAGCCCGGCAAAGGTATCGTATTTCTTTAGCCGGTTGGTTCCGATGAAATGAAAAATGAATCCTTTAACTCTTTCAGGCAGCCACCAGTAGTAAAATAAAACAGACAGGTAGAAGTTGCGGGCAAATTGATTGAGGTTCTGCCCACTACTATACCGCTCAAAATCTGAGGCAAGCAGATAATCATAATACATGTCGGCCATGATTCCCGAATAGCGACCGAAAGATGGCCGGAGCAGCTGCACGGTCTCCTGAAATACCGGGTGGTTGTCGGTAAAATGATCGATTTCCCTGTGCAAAAGGATTCCTTTTCTGATACCCGAAGGATACGCTTTGTATCCCCGGCCTTTGACAAAATCTCCGATGAAATTGCCTACGGCAACCTGACGACAGCTGTCCGAAAAGTATATATGGGCGAGGTAATTCAAATTAAATAGACAAATAATTTACGACAATGGCACAATTCCCCGGAAAAACAATTCCCGGAAAATTGAATCATCCCGGCAAATTTAATCAATTTCCCCGGACAATGAAACGAAGTGAACCTACTTCAACAGCTCTTCCAGAAACAGCAGTGTGTGGTTCCATGCTCTCTTTGCCATCACTTCATTGTATTCGGGCGACTCGGGGTTTGTGAAAGTGTGGCCGGTGTGGGCATAGGTGATGATTTGCCAATCGGCGTTGCCTTCATTCAACTCTTTCACAAGGTTATGAAGGTCCTCCAGCGACACGCTTTTATCTTCTGCCGGATGCTCCACCAGCACTTTCGTACGAATAGGATTGTTGGGTCGGTTTTCATCTTTCGCCAACCCGCCGTGAATGGAAACCACTCCCTGCACGTCGAACCCTGCCCTTGCGGCTTCGAGGGCGCCGGTACCTCCAAAACAGTATCCAATCACCGCAATCTTATCTGCCTTCGCACCTTGCGCTTTCAGTTGCTCCAAAGCCAGTGAAATCCTCTGCTGATAAGCCTGGTAATCATTTTTGTAGAAACTCGACAGTTTTGCAGCAGCTGCATTGTCTGCCGGTGTGTTTCCTTCGCCATAGATATCGGCAATAAAAGCGATGTAACCCTCTTTCTCAAGAT
>CAZCPI010000256.1:0-3354 GCA_964500535.1 uncultured Bacteroidales bacterium | reverse complement strand
GGCAGAAGCCGAAAGAAAGAAACTGGAAGAAAAAGCCCGGAAGGAGAGGGAAGAAAGGGAACGGCTGGCAGCTGAAATAAAGGCTAAAAATGAGACTATTGAGAAAGCCCAGAAAGAAGCTGCTGCAAAAGTAGAAGCCGAACAGAAAGCTAAGGAAGCTCAGGAAAAGAAAGCCAGACTTGCACCCGACAAAGATAAACTACTTGGATTCGCTCAGACCATTAACGACCTGCCACGACCGGAAGTTAAAAGTGTAGAAGCTGCAAAGATCGCTGAAAACGTCAATGCCTTACTCCTGAAAGTTTCAAATTATATACTTGAAAACGCACGGAACTTATGAAAATTGAACTTTCAAAAACAATCGAAAACGAAACCGGCAAAGTTGCTTATTCAGTGACTGCCGGGGCGGAGTTCATCATGGCAACTTACGACTATCAGAAAGCAAAAGAAGCTTATGATAAGGCAGTTGCAGAAAAAAAAGAGCCTGTAAAAAAGACATTCAGGCATGAGATAATGGAATCAGTTGAATTTTAAACCAAATAAGTAAAGACATGGAAAGTACATTTATACGCTCTGTAAATATCAGAGAATACGAAGGCAAGGGCTATCATGATGAAAAGGAGTATATCTCCGCTTCAGGGCTAAAGAAGCTTAAAACGTCTCCCGCACACTTTAAAGAAGAGGAAGATATAACCGAAACCGAAGCTATGATTTTCGGGTCTGCTTATCACTGTTTTGTTTTAGAGCCTGAAAGATTTGAAAATGAATACTATGTTTTCAATGATCAGGCTATATGTGAGGTCTTAATCGGGGAGGGTTACAAGTCGCCCCGGTCAACAAAAACATATAAGGAGTGGCAGGAATCAGAAATGCGGATAATAGGGGATAAGAAAGTTATTGATAAGGCTGCATTTGAAAGAATCCGCAAGATGCGGGACAGGCTTTTTTCACACCCTTACGCAAAGATGCTGCTTTCAAAAGGTCGCCCGGAAGTTGGGTATATGGGAGAAATTGAAACTGAAGCCGGAACCATTAATGTCAAATTTAAGCCTGACTACATCAAGGATATTAAGCACCTGATTGTTGATCTAAAAACTACCGCTGATGCTTCCGCTGATGGCTTCCAGAGATCTGCTGCTGACATGAACTATCATATACAGGCTGCTTTTTATGCTGACCTGATGACTAAGATTGAAGGTCAAAACAGGGACTTTAAATTCTTTTTTATTGCCCAGGAAAAGAAAGCACCCTTTGCATTTAACCTTTTTGAAGCCGGGCCACAGTTTATTGCTCAGGGCAGATATGAATATGAAATGCTTCTGCAATTATACAAGTATTGTCAGGATAATAACACATGGCCAGGCTACCAGGTATTCTGCCAGAACCGATTTGGAATACTTGAATTAAAACTCCCAGCATGGGCGATTAAGGACTTAACATATTACGATCATAAACCAACCAAACATGAACAAGTTACCAACTATTCAGGAGCTACGGTCTGATGTAATGACCAAAGCTGATCAGAATGATTTAAATGTCATTTTGAATGTAGAACCGCCAAAAGAATGGGTCAAACAACACCCATTTGCAAAGAACGTAAAATACCTTCCGATTGAACGGATTGAATATTTACTTACCAGGATTTTCTTAAAGTGGTTTGTCGAAATCAAATCAACTCAGATTGCAGCCAATAGTATTGTGGTTACCGTCAGGCTTTATTATCAGGACGTTTTGACAAAAGAAATGCTTTGGCAGGATGGGATAGGAGCTGCACCCCTTCAGACAGATAAAGGAGCTGGAGCCGTTGACTTCAATGCGATCAAATCAGATGCAGTTATGAAAGCTGCCCCGGCTGCTGAAAGCTATGCAATAAAAGATGCAGCTGAAAAGATAGGTAAGATTTTCGGGAAGGACTTAAACCGTGCTGATAAAATCATGTACGATAATCTTTTGGGAACTGTCAGTAAAACAGATGAACATGCAGATATTTTTGATGAACAATTAATAAACGAAACAAAATGAGCAGAATTAGCGGAAAAATCAACCTATTAAATCTTCACGCATTACGGAAGATTATGCCGGGTAAAGTTGGCCCGGTTGAATGCCTTGTAATACCAATTGAAAAGAACAAGCTTTTTGTTGGCGAAAAAGGCGTCTATCTCGATCTGATTGCCTTTGAAATTGAAAACAAAAAAGGTGAAAGCAAAGACACACACCTAATAAAGCAATCATTCAGTAAAGAGGTCAGGGAAAAGATGACTGAGGAGCAACTTAAAGAAATGCCAATCTTAGGTAATCTTCAGGTATGGAGCGAAAGACAGGAATCAGAACCTATAAGCAGTACTGAGGTTCAGAACGAAACTGATGATCTGCCGTTCTGATGAAACTCGAAGCGATAGCCATAAAAGAGCAGGGTAAAGACTTCCGGGTTGTTAACGGTAAGTTGTTCCGGGACGAGTGTAATAAACTCGCTCCGGGACGTTACCGGATGACCATTGAGAAGATGCGGAAAAACAAGTCATTACCGCAACTGGGATATTATTACGCCTGTGTCCTTCCGCTCTTTATGCAACACCTTATCGAAGCTGGATGGGAACCTGAAGATATTACAGGAAGCCCCGATATAAAATTAACAATTGAGCAAGTAGATATTATGTGTAAGAAGTTATTTGCTACTCAAAAAATAGTCAACAGGCACACCGGGGAAGTCATTGAGATACCCGGGTTAAAGAGGGAAATGACAACCCTTGAAATGTCAACTTTTACAAATGCCATCCGGGACTGGGACGCTGAATATTTAGGAGGCTACATACCGGAACCGGAAAGCCAAATACAAATGCAATACCAATGACCGAAAAATCCCTACACCGTCAAGTCTGCACTTACCTGAAGTATCAATACCCGGATATTTTATTTAACACCGATTTATCAGGGGCTACCAAGCTCAGTATTGGTCAGGCTAAATCAATGAAAGTTTTACGATCCTGTAAAGGCTGGCCCGATTTATTCCTCGCTGAACCCAGGGCAAATTTTCACGGCTTATACCTTGAGCTGAAAGCACCTCATATAAAGCTGAAAAAAGTTAAAACAGATGAATGGGATACGCCCCACATAGCTGAACAAGCTGAAATGCTTAAAAAATTAAACGAACGTGGCTATTGCGCTGAATTCGCAATCGGCTTTGATGAAGCAAAAGAATTAATCGACAACTATTTAAAACTTAAATAATGAGGGTTTTAGTAGCATGTGAAGAAAGCCAGGAAGTCTGCAAAGCATTCAGAGCAAGAGGGCATGATGCTTATTCCTGTGATATATATAATTGTTAAATAATTCTTGTATGTCACATATTTTATT
>CAZCPI010000255.1:0-3363 GCA_964500535.1 uncultured Bacteroidales bacterium | reverse complement strand
GAGGTGACACCGTTGCCGATGGTTACCGACGTTAGGAACGTCCATCCGGAGAATGCTCCTGCGGGGATGATGGTTACACTATCGAGGAGGGTCAGAGACGTACAGTGGGGAAATGTTTTTTCACTTAAACCAGGGACAATGTTGCCGAGGGTCACAGAGGTCAGGGAGGTGCAGCCGTAGAAAACCCACATATCAATGCTGGTAACATTATTACCGAGGGTTACCGAGGTCAGGGAGGTGCATCCTTCAAATGAACCAATCCCGAAGGAGGTGACGCTGTCGGGTATGATCACAGATGTCAGGGAGACGCAGTTCCGGAACGCCTCATCTCCGATGCTGGTGACGCTGTCGGGTATAGTGTAGGAACCGGTTTTTCCCCCAGGGCATTGAATCAGCGTGGTAAGTGCTTTATCAAAAAGTACCCCGTCAACACTGGCATAGCTGGGATTGCTTGCACTGACATTTATGAACGTCAAGGAGAGGCAGTTCAGGAACCCAATTCCGATGCTGGTGACGCTGTCGGGTATAGTGTAGGAACCGGTTTTTCCCCCAGGGCATTGAATCAGCGTGGTAAGTGCTTTATCAAAAAGTACCCCGTCAACACTGGCATAGCTGGGATTGCTTGCACTGACATTTATGAACGTCATGGAGAGGCAGTTCCAGAACGCTCCAACTCCGATGCTAGTGACGTTGTTGCCGATGGTCACCGAGGTCAGGGAGGTACAATCACAGAATGCCCAATTATCAATAATTGAAACATTTTGACCTATGGTCACCGAGGTCAGGGAGGTACAAAGGTAGAACGCTTCATTTCCGATGCTGGTGACACTGTCCGGGATGATAACAGATGTCAGGTAATAGCAGGAGGAGAATGCACTATATCTGATGATCGACGTAGGATACCCACCCAAAGCAGAAGGTATTATGATGTCTCCGCCAGCACCAGTATATCCCGTGATGGTGGCTTTCCCATCGCTCACTGTATAGGTATAATCCCCATCTTGAAGCGCAGTGACATTTTCTGTGGCAACGATGACCAATCCGCTCAGACTCATCATCACAATAAGTACGATCGCCCATGATCGATTGAAACGAAACTTGCCACTTGATTCTGAACTCATCGACGCACCCCCCTTACTGAACGAAGATCATGAAGGTCTGTTTAAAGGTGAAGAACCATCAGCGGTATAATTCACTTGTCTGAGCATTGTCTATTTTGAAAATGAAGTGATGAGAATACAGGCCTTAAAACAACGATGAAGCACGATATACCCCAGACATATCGAAAATTCGAACACCTTGGAAAATGCGCCCAGAACCTGTTTCTGTGTGTTTATTGAGCTGATTATGCAGATAGTGATTTGGATAGATCTAAAAAAAGAGGGGTACCCCCACCCACCCCCGGGGGGGTAAAAGGGTCCCATCTCCAGAGTTTGCTGTAAAAAAGAGGGGGTTTCACGCACACTTATATTTCATGTGTTAATATGTTTATTAGTATACTGTCCAGCGTGCATTCTCTTTGCTTATGAGAATATGTAAAGTGCAACAAATGGTTATATAAAATTTAATAAAACGCAATAATCAAGCATTGTCACGTTCGATTCACGATTATCGTTCTATTCGTTCGATTTTCAAAACGACTCATATCAGAGAGATTTTAACTGTTTTAACATCATCATTAACAATGTTAATTCGAACAGAATTGAGAATTTGTATGGTAGTTCTATAATCAATTAAATTGAGAGATTTTAACTGTTTTAACTATATCTAATTAAATAATAAATGCTATAATAAATAATAATTAATAAATAAAAAATAAATATGCGTCCACTAATATAACTAGTTATTTTTTCTTAACTAGCATTAATACTATATGTACGTTTGATCACTGAGATCCCAATGAGTTCTTCAGTATCACCCCATGACAGAGTGGAACATGCAGGAATGACACTTTTTTGTCAAGTGTAAAATGGTTAAAATCTCCCTAAGCTATATTATTTGAGTCGGGTCGATCTTTATTAAGTGCTCTCGGAATCAGTGCTCTGTTTTATGTGCGTTCCGTCGCTTAACAAGCTCGACAGGACCCTCCGGTTTCCTCCATATCTTTGTGGTTTACCATCTTGATCAAACACCCATTGATAACCTAGTTCTCCTACCCACTTATAAAATTCTTTGTTACTTATCGAAGGGATCGGTTTATCTTTTGTGATCCTGTCAAACTCACGCCTGATATCGGTATCGTATATCCTACCTGGGTGCTTTCTATTCACTAAATCCATAACCGCTTGATCGATAAATGGTTTGACGATGTTTCCTATTTCCCCAGATTTAATATTTGTTCTCTTTATAGTACCGTTAGCATACCTGGCCGTCTTAGCTTCCAATTCCTGAATCATCTCTGGAAGGATGGGGAAATTAAGCTCTTTTTCCAGATGATCAACCATAGTCATATTATCAAAGGGTGGCAGCTGATCGGTGACGTTCCCCTTGAATTCAGGGTCCGAATCATATTTTTCAGCCGCTGCTTTAAGAGCTGGCCACAATCTATCCCATTGTTCCGAGGAAATCAATCCACTCATTCGAGCTTCTTTTATCTCTTTGATATTCCAGACACCGAAGAAGCCAGCTTCTTTTTGTTGACGCCTTATTTTACTTATCCAGCTGTTTGGATCAATATCAACCTCTTGTTCATACATACGAAAAGCCAAGAGGTCCGGTAAATCCTCTTTCATAATTTTCGATGGGTCGAATACTCTGCCTCGACTATTGCGGATAGGCAAATAGCCATAATTGCCACCAATCGTTATTTGACATACAATCGTTGCATGTTTTTTTAGAGTGTCACCATTGCAATATTCAAGGGTTATGTAGCCATCACTATTTTTCTCATACATTGGAAATATCGCACCTCTAGTTCACCTTTAATTCTGAATCTAATACGCAGATTGTATTATCCTCGATAAGCTGGTTCACTAATTCACCGAATTGTTTTTCAGTGATGTCGAATGACAGTTGGATTGCGTCACTAACTATATCATAAGGTGCCTCCCCAAAAAAATCATTCCTGATACATTCCACAATCGCTTGTTTTACTTTGATTGAATGGGTGTCTTGAATCTCTTGAATTTCCGAATCCCCAATGATAAGTCTGTTCTCCATCAGGTAATCAAGGAATTCAATTAGGGATAATTTTCCTAGATGACGACTCAGATCTTCCAACTCTTCCATGCATATCTTCCACTCATTGGACGTTAAGAAATCGGGATTCACATATTGTTGTATCAATTGTGAAGCACTCATTCTTATCCTTTCACCTTTGTTAAAAGGTTCCCCGCGCTGTCGGGGATATTTTCTTTCTTCCTA
>CAZCPI010000254.1:0-3373 GCA_964500535.1 uncultured Bacteroidales bacterium | reverse complement strand
TTTTTCGCATTAAGTTATTTCTCATTATATCTTGATTATTTTTATCCTAAAGGTGGAGTTGGTAAAATTGCTCATGCACTTGAAAATAAAATCAGGGAGTTTGGCGGTGAGCTCATGCCCGGTACTTATATTAAGGAAGTCAGAGCAAGTCAGCAAGTAGTTGTTGATGACAAGGACAAAGTATATAAATATGATAATCTGATTTGGGCTGCAGATCTGAAAACTCTTTACAATAATACTCTGACCGACGGACTGGATGCAAAAACCAGGAATAATTTTGAAACCAGGAAGTTGCAAATACAGCAGGGCAAGGGAAGTGAATCCATTTTTTCACTTTATCTGCAGGTTGATTTACCGCTTACATATTTTAGTAATATTGCCCATGGGCATTTCTTTTATACCCCATCCAAACAGGGTATGGGCAGGTTACACCGCTCCGATTTAAGCTTCTTGCTTGATAACTGGGATAAGATCGGTAAAAATGAGGTTTATAAATGGTTTTTTAATTATCTGAAACAAAATACATTTGAAATATCTATTCCCGGATTAAAAGATCCGGATCTTGTTCCTGAGGGTAAGACAGGCGTGATAGTAAGCTTTTTGGTTGAGCATGAGCTTTTCAGTAAACTGCAGGAGCGTGGGTGGTATGAAGATTTCCGTAAAGAAATTGAGACGACAATTGTCAATCTTTTGAATGAAACGGTTTACCCGGGGTTGAAGGAAAAAGTCGAAAAGATGTTTTCGTTTACACCTGTAAGTATCAAAAACAGGATAGCGAGTACTGACGGAGCGGTAGTCGGGTGGTCTTTTGAGACTAATGTGCCTGCTGTTCACAAGATTGAGAAGTCTGCTGAATCTGTAATTACACCCATCGCCAACATTTTTCAGGCCGGACAATGGGTGTATAATCCTGCCGGTGTACCTATGTCAATTTTGACAGGCAGACTGGCAGCTGATAAAATCATTAAATTGAGCCGAAGATAAAATTATCAGGCACGATTTTCATTAATGGTTTTTAAAGTTCCATTTGGAGTTGTCGCTGTTCATGTCAAAGACGCCAAGTGTCGGGGTGCTGTCTCCTGAAGAGAGCAGAGCTAACTTCTCAGTTGAATTTGGCACGACTTTAGGCATAATCCTGTATGTACCGTCAGTAAGCTGGTCGATTTGCCAAAGTTGCTCAGGCGCACCGGTAAACTCAGGAACAGTTATAACTTCAGCTTCAGCAGTAGCTGCCAAAGCCCTGTTTGTTCCCGCGATAACAATCTTATAATAAGGACCGCCAAGATAACCACCGGCTTCAGGCACGGCTGTAATAGTCCATTTCTGATGCGGACGAAACATATAATCACCGATTCTTACATTAATATTACCTGTGGGCCATGTGTTTATTACATCTGAAAGTTCCTGAGATGGAACAGGTTTTACAGGCTCATCATTATTACGGTTGAAACCTCTCATGCCTCCGGCCATGCGGACAAAGTCAACAGTCAGTTCCAATGCATAGCCTCTGCGTTCAGATTCGATTTCATAAGTACCTTCTTTGAAATTGTCTCCTGCCACAGGCCATCCGTTTTTCCATAATAAAGGGCGGATACCAAGTACGCTGCGACCGCTCTGGTCAAGATCGGCTTCGTAATGGCAAGACAATTTTTCGATACCGTCACCGACTATGAAACGTCCGAAGTGACCGGGACCTGTGACTCTTCCGCCGGCAGCAACTACCATCTTACCACCGCCTTCAAGCATTTCTCTGCCCATATTATCAATATATGGACCAGTTACTTTCCTGGAGCGTCCCACAACGATATTATAAGTAGAGTTTGCACCGTCACAGCATGTGCCGTGAGTGCCAAGCAAATAATACCAGCCATCACGATACATCAAATCCGTGGCTTCACAATCAATTGCTATGTTGATGGCTTCATTGCCCTTCATTCGCTTGCCGGTTTTAGGGTCAAGCTCTACCAGACGAATATATCCGAAGTAAGTACCGTAAGACAACCATAATCTGCCGTCAGTAGGGTCTAATAAAAGTCCGGGGTCTATCGCATCGCAATCTTCCTTGCCATTGGATGAAGCCACGACTATGGCTTCAGTGTATTTGAAATCAGGAGAATTTGGGTCAAGAGTCTTATTCCACATGGTAAGGATTCTTCCGTTATGTCCTCCTCCAAGACCACCACCTGTTGCACCGTAAACCACGAGATAACGGTCTCCGATTTTGACTGCATCGGGTGCAGCACCTCCACCGGGCCTTACAGCTCCACTGTGCCATGACCAGCCGTCTTCTGAAATCAATCCACCGGCACCGGTGCCAAAAGTGTAATACTTGCCGTCACATTCCATTATTGTCGATGGGTCATGGATAAATGGTTTGCCTGTTTGTGCATTCACAGCTCCTGAGATACACATTGATAAAAGGGCTGTTGCCCCCAGTATATTATTTTTGATTTTCATATGATACACATTTTTATTCACAACTGATAGTAATATTTTTTACAGGTCGTCCTTTTTCGTCAAGGAAGCGAACGCAAAAGTCGCTCATGCCGGGGCCATTGATCACAGCTCCCCTTAAGATGTTTTTACCCTTGTTAAGAGTCAGTCTCGGTGAAACGCAATCATCTACAACCATACGTCTGTCTCCCGAAAGCAATACCGCTTCCTTGCCGTTAAGCCACCACATTGATGCAGAGTTGGAGCCGGCGGCTAATCTGACATTTTTCATTTCCTCAGGACAGTTAATGACTGTCACTGCCCAAAAAAGTACTCCGTAAATATCCTTGTTTAGTCCATAGGCAAAACGGAACAATTTGACGTTATAGTTTTTACTGTCCAAAGCATGCCAGGTAAGTTCCTGCTCTCCGGCTTTAACGGTTTCACCATCTTTAGGAAGTATAGTAAACTGATTTGCAAAATACTCAGTTGAAAAAGCTGTTCTCAGGTAACTGTCTGTAAATACAGTATTGCCGCGATTTGGTTTTTTGATGGGTTCCAAAAGTAACCAGCGCTGGATGAAACCTTTAGCGTCAGGCATCTTTTTTGATAATGTGGCTGGTGTGAAATATTGTTTAAGACTACGGGTAGTGTCGCTTACAGCAGTATTATCAATTTTATTACCCGACAGGACAGAGCATCCTTGCAGCCCCGTTCCTGCAATAATCAATGTGCTCATTGACAGCAACAACATTCTGTGTTTTATCTTCATGGCAGATTTTTACAGTGATTAATTATGTTTTTATGATTTTTTACAAAACTACAAAAATGATTTTTTGCTTGTATAGTTTCAGGAGCAGTAACATAATGTATATATGTCGGATTAATGGTTTTCTAAAGCATTTGTTTTAAAAATGATAATTGATCTCTCCGCCGCAGG
>CAZCPI010000253.1:0-3407 GCA_964500535.1 uncultured Bacteroidales bacterium | reverse complement strand
CAGATATTATTTTTTTGTTAATATGCCAAATCAGGACAGTCAGAATGTTAATAATCTCTAAATTGCAGAGAGAAAATACCAGGAATACGCCACCTGAATTAATCAATTAAAACACACCTTAATCTTTTGCCGGCGGATAAATTAATTCTACAGGGTATCTGTATAAGAAATCGACTATTTCGGTTTATATGTAATTAAGGTTCCTTTTCCGTCAAATATTTACGGATCTGAAACTTACAACTTTAATCTAATGAATTTTCATTCAAAAAAAACCTCCATGAAAAAAGACACTTTTAAAATTTTCATTCTTCTTGCCATAATGGTATTTGGATTTACCGGTACTGTATTGGCTGAGTTAGTAAAGGGTGTTGTAAAAGATACTAACGGATTGCCGGTTATAGGGGCTTCTGTAGTATTGAAAGGAAACACTGCAACCGGGACAGCTACCGGATTAGACGGCAGTTTTTCACTCAACATTTCGAATACGGGTACGGCAGTACTTAACATCTCATATCTGGGCTTTGAATCCCTGGATTATCCTGTTAACAATCAATCAAATCTAAACATCACTCTTAAGGAATCTGAAGTTGGCCTGAGTGAAGTAGTATGTGTAGGTTATGGTACTGTCAGAAGACGCGATCTTACGGGAGCGGTTTCTTCTGTGACCACAAAAGAAATCCAGGCAATACCTACCAATAATATTATGACGGCTTTACAGGGTCGTGTTGCCGGATTGGACATAACATCATCAAGTGGTGCAATCGGTAGTAATCCAAGCGTTTCACTTCGTGGTGTACGCTCTATTTATGGCAATAATTCTCCATTGATTGTTATTGACGGAGTTATGATGCCAACAACGACTATAGTTGAAAATCTGAAAGTTAATACCGGTGATGCAAGTACAAACCTGAACGTTAATGATTATTTCAGTCAGATTAATCCGGCTGACATCGAAAGCATAGACGTTCTTAAAGATGCGGCTTCTACAGCAATTTACGGATCTGCCGGAGCAAATGGTGTAATTCTTATTACTACTAAAAAAGGTCAGGGAGGAAAAGCAAACGTCAATTTTGACTCTTATTTTTCAATAAAAGGTACTCCACTCTATAAACACGGTATGCAGGGTGAAGAATGGTTCAATTATTATAAAACAGCTTACAAAAATGCCAATGGTGCAGATTTAATTGATGTATCAACTCTTTTTGGGGGAAACCAATACTATCTGAATGCTTATAACAGTGGTCAATGGATTGACTGGGTTGACGAAGCTATTAATAACGGAAGAAAAGCAACAACACAGAAATACAGTCTTTCGGTTTCTGCAGGTGGTCCTAAAACTCAGGTTTTCAGTTCTCTGTCATATACAAGTGAGCAAGGCCTAATGAGTCTTGAAGGTTCAGACAAAGTTGTTTTCAGACTAAACATAGACCAGGAATTGTTCTCATGGGCTAAGGTTGGTCTGGTGACAAATACTACTTTCCAGAACAACGATACCGGAAGTCCTGTATTTGAAAATGCGGTTTCAAAACTACCTTTAGGATTACCTTATGACCAATATGGAAATCTTAATTACTATTATGTAGGTACTGATTCAGGGAACGGACAAATATCGCCTTTAGCTGACTGGAGAAAAGACCAATATGCAAATAACCAGAAAAGTGTATATGTACAGCCAACTGTTTATCTGGAAATCAAACCGGTTAAAGAGTTATCATTTAAAACACAGCTTGGCGGTTCACATGCAAATGTCAGAAGAGGACGTTACTATGGTTCGCAGAGTATAACACAATCACCTCATTATGTAGGTTATGTAATGCCTTATGCAGAAATATACCAACAGAACGAATGGGCTTATACATGGGATAACATTGTAACTTTCAATAAGACTTTTAATAAAGATCATAATCTTACTGCAACAGGTGTTACTTCATGGAATTATCGCCAAATTGAAGATTTATATACAGGTTCATTATCACAGGAACTAAACTCGCTGAAATACTTCAGGATGAGCAGTGGCAAGACTTTCTATGCAAACAGCAACTACAAACAGACGCAACAAATGTCTTATGCAGGTCGTCTTAACTATTCATATAAAGGTAAGTATATTGCAAATGCATCTATAAGATATGATGGCGTTTCCTGGTTATCTGAAGGACATAAATGGGACTACTTCCCATCCATGGCACTTGCATGGCGTATCAGTGATGAATCATTCATGGAAAATACAAAAGATTGGTTAAGCAATCTTAAGTTAAGAGTCAGTTATGGCATAACCGGTAATGCAGGTGGTATGTCTGCATATTCAACTGCTTCAGGTATGTTTAAATATGCCCAGAATATCTCTGTTGATGGTCCAAATTCGGTTAATGCTGGTGGTGCTACTCAGTATACCGGCACATATGGTAACGCAGGTATCGGATGGGAAAAGTCTTCAACATGGAATATCGGACTTGATTTTTCCGTACTGAACAACAGACTTGATGGTACTCTGGAAATGTATGATACCCGTACAAAAGATTTACTGTATATGCGCGCTATGCCTGTAACAACTGGTATTACAGGCTGGGGATGGACTTTATCTTCATGGCAAAACCTTGGCAAAACAATGAATAATGGTATTGAACTGACATTGAATTCACGAAATATCGTGACAAAGGATTTTACATGGAATACAACTTTGAACATTGCTAAACAAAAAGATGAAATAGTTTCTTTGCCTGGTGGAAACTTTAAGGATAACAAATTAGGTTGGTTCTTTGAAGGTGAATCGATTTATTCTGTTTATTCATATAAATATGCAGGCATCTGGCAGGAAAATGAAGCTGAAGAAGCTGCTGTTTATGGTTGCCAACCGGGAGCTGTTAAAATTGAAACACTTGATAAAGCCGGTGATGGTGGTGTTCATAAATACAGTGCATATGACATGCAGGTTATTGGTACATACAAACCAAAAATAACCTCTGGCCTGAATAACACTTTCACCTATAAAAATCTTGATCTGAATGTATATCTTATAGGCAGATTTGGCCATACTGTTGAGTACAGCGATTATGGTGGCTCAAGTGCTGTAACGGGAAATCAACCCTCAGGTATTGACTACTGGACAACTACAAATACTGATGCATATTATTACGCACCAGGCTTGAATTTTAATCCTGCCGCAGCTGCTTGTAATTATGTCTCAGGTGATTTTATTAAACTTCAGAATATGTCAATTGGTTATACTTTGCCTTCTAAGCTGACTAAGAAAGCTATGATAGAACGTTTGCGTATTTATACTACAGGTTACAATCTTGCAGTCTGGACTAAAAGCAAACAACTTAATGGAGTGGATCCTGAATCGTCTTCTTCATCCTATCCTCTGTACAAACAATTTGTTTTTGGCCTGAATATTTCATTTTAAGAAA
>CAZCPI010000252.1:0-3417 GCA_964500535.1 uncultured Bacteroidales bacterium | reverse complement strand
TAAGTGAGTGCAGGGATTTGTCAAAATAATAAAAAAATATCCCCCTTTTTTTGAATTATAATAAAAAGACAAGTCCCTGTACATTACTTTAAAACTTCAAAGAGATGCATAAGTTAAACAATTTCATATCATGCAGATTTTTAAGTAAAATCTTTATACTCATACTGATTTCTGTACTTTACTCATGTTCGACTGTTTTTGACGATACAAGTGAATGCTATAGTGGATTTCATATTCGATTCAAGTATGATTACAATATGAAATTTGCTGATGCGTTCTCAAACGAAGTTAAAAATGTGTCTGTATTTATTTTTGACAAAAACGGTATCCTTCAGACAATAAAAACAGACTCTGGAGATATTCTTAAAAACAAAGATTACTATATGGAACTTGATGTTCCTGAAGGAGTCTATGATATTATTGTTTGGGCAGGATTATTTGATAAAAGTTTTAAATCTTCCACATTAACACCTGGCGTTACAAAACTCTCGGACTTTTATGTTTATCTGAATAAAACGGGATCTAATTCTAACACTGACCTAAGTCCTTTGTGGCATGGAAAGATAAATGATGTTGTTGTTAAAAAGGAATATGAAGATCTTACAGTTTCTTTGGTTAAGGATACAAAACAAATCAGAATCAAACTGCAACAAATTAATGGTTTACCCATAACAGATAATGATTTTGAATTTGAAATTGTTGATTATGACAATTTCTTAAACTATGACAACAATTTAACAAGAAGTGGAGATCTGATATATTATCCTTATATCTCAGGTTTTAATACTACAGTCGAGCCTTCGACAGAAACCAATGTGTTTGCAGAATTCAGTACGATTCGTCTAATGACAGACAGCAAAACCCGATTGAAGATTACCAAAAAGGCTGATAATAAAATGATAATGGACATTCCGCTGATTGATTATCTTTTGCTGGGTGCTCTTGAATCATATAAAGATAAAATGTCGTCACAGGAATATCTGGACCGCCAGGATGTATATTCTATAATATTTTTCCTTGATGAAAACCTCACCTGGCTTAAAATACAAATAATTATTAACGGTTGGACAATCAGATTCAACAACGAAAATCATTGATACTCCACTGAATGAGACATTTTACGAGATTTAAGATCCTTTTATTATTGATAACCATCATTGCATTCCAATATGGTTGTCGGGAAGATATTTCCGATACAAAGGAAATCAGGAATCCAAATGAAAAAGTGGATGCCTATTTTAAAATCTCAATTAATACATCTGCAAACAATTTGCTCAGATCAAATCCGACAGGCGGTGAAAACGGTGATGGAGATGAAACCGGTACTGTATCAGAAAATCAAATAAATGATTTGACAATAGTTTTCTTTAAAGGTACAGATATTTCGTCGTCTCTTGACAATATTGCAGATAATGTAATATATATTCCATCTTCGGATATATCAGGCGCAACAACAAGTACTCAAAAAGTTACAATAGCAAAAGATCAATACAGACTAATTATCATTGCAAATGCAGGTAATCTTGTTTCGCAACTGACAGGTAAAACTATTCGTCAAATAGCAGACTACATAATGGTACAAGCATGGACAGCTGGTACTCCTTCATCTGATTTTGTAATGTCTTCAGTTAATGACAACGCGATAAACTTTACTGTTCCTACATCAGAATCTAATCCGGCTTATGCAAACGTTTCTTTGGAACATTTAGCTGCAAGGGTAGATATAATACCATTTAATACAACCGGTGAAAGTACAAATCACTATAAAATAGGATCTCCTGCAACAGCCAATATTACGGTAACAAAAGTTAAATTTATCAACCGCTTCACTGCCGGAATTTATCTTTTAAAACATACAGCTACTACCATCAATGGAACTTCTGCATATTATGGTAACGAAACTCCGGTATCCGGAAATCAGTCGAACTATGTGATTGATCCATGGAGTAACCTGAAAACAAGTAGCAACTTTTCAGGAACACCTTTTATTCTAAGCGGATCAAATGTTGCTGCATCGTCGCTTTATTCCGATTATTATAATTCAGGTTACTCATTATCTGCATCAGATAATATTGGTTCAAGTGATTTTACTTTAGGTTATACTCTCGAAAATACGACAGACAAAGACTGTCAGTTTAACGGTTATACTACAGGAGTAATGTTTGAAACTATTTACATTCCGTTAAACGTGCAAAATTATTCATTCTCAGGAAGTTCCGGAAGTGTTTCATCGATTTCAAACAGCTCACAAATTACATTCTTCACTAAATCTACCGGCACTGAGATTTACAACTCTTTGGAAGCCATAACATTCGGACATCTGAAAGCTAGTCAGCCTGCAAACGACTTCTTCACAAGAAGTTACACAACCACAAATACATGGCAGGATATTCAGGATTACGCAGATCGTTTACACGACAACGATCCACTTGGTTTCAGAGCTTATCTGCTGAATGAGCTTATCGGAAAAACACTATCAGATAATCTGACGAAAACAATATCATGGGCATCATTCTTATATGATCAATTCGGTTATTCCAAAAGCGGAAGCACTGTCACTATAAACCAGAATTCCAAAAATACAGCCCTTGAACTTACAGGAAAAGGTATAAAATGTTTTGCAAACGGTATTTGTTATTATCCTTACTGGATTCGTCATTCGAATGACAACACCTCAAATTCGGCAATTATGGAATTTGCGGTAGTGAGAAATAATATTTACAAACTTAAAGTTCTTTCTTTCTCAGGTTTAGGAAAACCATTACCTTACATACCCGGAACAGATGAACCCGGAAATGATGTCGAGGAGTCAAGCGTAAATTTACAAATCAGCGTAAAGCCCTGGAAATTATTGGATCATCCGGTAATAGTATTATAAAACAAAATGAAGCATTTAAAATCAATAAATATTTTTTTAGTAGCTGCAGTCTTTCCATTGCTGCTCGCTTTTAGCAGTTGTATTTTTGATACAGGAGGCTTCACTGATGATGAAAATGATTTATTGACTTATCCGGTAACTTTTTCAATAAGAACCAGAACCGGAAATGATGTTAATGCTACAAATGATGAATTAATGCATACGATTGATCTGTATATAGTCAATAATTCAGATAACAAGATTGAAAAAATAATAAGCCTGACATTCTCCAGCCTGACCGAAGAGCACAAGTTAACATCAAAACTTACAAAAGGAGCTAAAACTGTATATGGTTTTGCTAATTTGACTTCATCTCAAAAAGCTTCTTTGGGATTAAATACACCAGTTGAAGGTGACGAGTTAAAACCGGAAACAATGTCTGCAAAAACCTGCATATTATCAAACGATTATCAGATAATTACAACACCAGGAAGTGAGCAATACCTGCCAATGAGCAGTACAGCCACATTTACTGTCACGAATACAAGCGGTCAGACTTT
>CAZCPI010000251.1:0-3425 GCA_964500535.1 uncultured Bacteroidales bacterium | reverse complement strand
TCTTCTGTCTTATCTTTGATCATTGCTAAAGCCTCACGAATCTTCTTTTCAGATAATTCAATTTCAAGTCCCTGGAACTCAATTTCTTTACTAAGAAAATCATATTCACGATTGTTTCTGACATTATCCTGCTGATCTTTATATTTCAGGATCAATGCTTTTGAATTATCAATGTCCAGCTTACGCCCTGATAAAATCGCTTCACATTCTGAAATTTCTGTCTTGAAGTTTTCAATACGGGTTTCAAGCCCTGCTATATCATCTTCCAGATCCTGAACTTCCAGAGGTAACTCACCTCTTAAAGTTTTGATTTTATCAATTTCAGATACCACAACCTGAAGATCATACAAAGCTTTCAACTTTTCTTTTACAGTGATTTCTTTTGCTTCGGCTTTTGAAGTTTCACCATTCATATTTGTATATTGTTGATTTATTTACTGATAGTAATATTTAACCGGATTGTTTTCAACCGTCGAAATACGAACCGCAAATGTAGGGAATTTTTTTGAAATTATATCCAAAAAAAGCTCTTTTGTGAACTGTTCAGTCTCATAATGTCCGGCATCTACCAGCATTATTTCCATACCCTGCGTAAAAAACTCATGAAATTTTGCTTCACCAGTCAATAATACAGATGCACCATTTCTTATAGCGTCCTCAACAAATTCACTCCCGGACCCTCCGCATACGGCTAAACGTTTGACTTTTTTACCCGTAAAAACAGAATGTCTTACACATTTGCAATTAAATGTCATCTTAACAATTGTCAAAAATTCTTCTTCATCTATTTCAGTTTCAAGGTTTCCAACAATGCCTAAACCAAAATGTTCATCATCGTTGTTACCTGATACTTCAGATAAAATTTGTATGTCTCTCATACAAAGCTTTTCGGCTATTTTACCATTAACTCCGTTTATTACAGAGTCGGCATTTGTATGACATGCATAAATATTTATATCGTTCTTTATTGCTTTAACAAGGCAACTATCTATCCTCCGTTTAGTTTTGATATTTTTAATACCTCTGAATATCAAGGGATGATGAGATACGATAATATTAAATCCCAAATCAATTGCTTCATCTAAAACTTCTTCAGTAACATCCAGACATATGAGCACACCTTTTAATTCAGCATTATAATCCCCTATTATTAAGCCTGAATTATCGTATGCCTCCTGATATTTTAGCGGAGCAAAAGCTTCAAGTAAATCTGTTATATCTTTAACAATCAAGATTTTTCAGGTTTAATAAGTTCTATAAATAACTCTTCCAATTGAGCACTATCAATAGTAGACGGAGCATTGCACATAACATCTCTTCCAGAGTTGTTTTTTGGAAATGCAATACAGTCACGAATCGAATCTAAACCGGCAAACATCGATACAAGACGATCAAGACCAAATGCCAACCCTCCGTGAGGAGGTGCACCATATTTAAAAGCATTCATCAGAAAACCAAATTGTTTTTCGGCTTTTTCAGGAGTGAAACCCATAACTTCAAACGCTTTAGCCTGAAGTTTGCTATCATGTATCCTTATCGAACCACCGCCAAGTTCAACTCCGTTGATAACCATGTCATATGCATTTGCACGAACCTTTCCTGGGTCAATTTCCAATAATTCAATATCTTCAGGTTTAGGAGAAGTGAAAGGATGATGCATAGCAAAAAACCTTTGTGTTTCTTCATCCCATTCAAACATAGGGAAATCAACCACCCATAATGGTGAGAAGGTGTTTTTATCTCTCAGTCCGAGTCTTGAGCCCATTTCTAGTCGTAACTCACAAAGTGCTTTTTGTGTTTTATCTTTTTCGCCGCTTAATATGAGAATTAAGTCCCCGGGCTCAGCTTTAAGTGACTCAGCCCATTTTGCAAGTTGTGCAGGATCGTAAAACTTATCGACAGATGATTTATATGTTCCATCTGGTTCACAACGAACATATACCATGCCTTTAGCACCAATCTGCGGACGTTTTACAAATTCTGTAAGCTCATCAATTTGTTTACGGGTATATAAAGAACAGCCTTTTGCACATATTCCACCTATATATTTAGCTTCATCAAAAACCACAAATTTTCCGGTTTCAGTAATATCTTTTAATTCTGAAAATTTCATGTCAAATCTTAGGTCAGGTTTGTCACTGCCATAATATTTCATTGCTTCAGAATAGGGCATCCTTATAAAACTTTCTTTAAACTCAATACCTTTAATTTCTTTGAATAAATATTTTGTCAGATTTTCAAAAATATTAATTACATCGTCCTGTTCAATAAAAGACATTTCACAGTCTATCTGAGTGAATTCTGGTTGGCGGTCTGCCCTCAAATCTTCATCTCTGAAGCACTTTGCAATCTGAAAATACCTGTCGAAACCGGCTACCATCAGTAACTGTTTGAATAATTGCGGTGATTGTGGTAAAGCATAAAACTCATTCGGATTCATTCTGGAAGGAACGACAAAATCTCTTGCACCCTCAGGTGTAGAGCCAATCAAAATCGGTGTTTCAACTTCGATGAAGTTTTGATTATCCAAAAACTGTCTGACCAGCATTACAATCCTGTGTCTCAACTCGAGATTTTTTCTGACCGAATTTCTGCGAAGATCAAGATACCTGTATTTCATTCTGATATCATCTCCACCGTCGGTTTCATCCTCTATCGTAAAAGGTGGAACTTCTGCTGAATTTAATATTTCAAGGCTTTCAGCTATTATCTCAATTTCTCCGGTCGGAATATTTTGGTTTTTATTTGAACGCTGTTTTACGTTTCCGGTAACCTGAATAACCCATTCCCTTCCAAGCTTATTAGCCTTTTCACATAATTCAGCATCAATTTCCTGGTTAAAGACAATCTGTGATAATCCGTATCTGTCTCTGATATCAACAAATGTCATACCTCCCATTTTTCGACTTTTTTGAACCCATCCGGCCAAAGTCACTTTTTTATTTTCATCGGTTATGCGGAGTTCTCCACATGAATGTGTCCTGTACATATTCCTATTATGATTATTTTTTACAAATATCATTCTTTTTTTTGCATTTGCCAACAAAGTTGTTTGGAGATTCCAAAAAAAACCCTACATTTGCACCCGTCTTTGAAACGGGGTGTAGCGCAGTCCGGTTAGCGCACCTGCTTTGGGAGCAGGGGGTCGTGGGTTCGAATCCCGCTACCCCGACGTTGAGAATCAAGCACTTACAAAGAAATTTGTAGGTGCTTTTTTGTTTTGAGAACTCACGATTCCCGACTCCTCCCTTTTCAAAAGGGAGGTCGGGAGGGTTTGTTAAAAGATGGTTTACGAAGCTTGCTTCGTGGGTTCGAATCCCGCTACCCCGACAAAAAAGATCAAGCACTTACAGAAATGTAGGTGCTTTTATGTTTTAGTTGTTTTGATTATTTTACTAAGTTTACTGTGAATATTTTATTATAAT
>CAZCPI010000250.1:0-3436 GCA_964500535.1 uncultured Bacteroidales bacterium | reverse complement strand
TAAATCGATAGCAGCAATATTATTAATGTCTGCTGCACTTTTATGTTCCTGTGACGAATGGCTCACTCTGGAACCTGAAGATGGCGTAACAAAAGATGATTACTGGACAACAAAAGAAGAAGTATATGCTTCTTTGATGGGTTGTTATTCAGCAATGATATCTGACGGTATGCCCGAAAAAATGTTTCTCTGGGGGGAACTCAGAGGTGAAACTCTTATGCCAAACACTGTCCCTGACAGATATCAGCTGGTAATGGATGGAGATATTACCTCAAATAATGATATTACGGCATGGAAACAGTTTTATTCTGTAATAAATCAATGCAATACAGTAATAAAATATGCAAATCAGGCTCAGCAACATGATGAATCCTTTACTGATCAATTGCTTGATCAGTATCAGTCAGAAGCAGTTGCAATCAGAAGTCTGATGTATTTCTATCTGGTAAGGACATTTAAGGATGTACCTTATGTTACAGATGCGATAGTCAGTGATGACCAGAACCTCCAGATTGAAAAGACAGCAGGGTCTGTTATACTTGATTCACTGGTTCACAATCTTGAAATCGTTGCACCTAAAATGGCTACAAGATTTGGTGAAAATCCGGCTGTTAATAAAGGACGGTTTACCGCAGTTGGTGTTTACGCATTACTTGCAGACATATATATATGGAAGGAAGATTATGACGGATGCATTCGCAACTGTGACAAAGTAATAAATTCCGGACAGGTTTCATTATTATATTCAGATGGCTCAAACCGTTATCAGGTTGAAACCAATAATGCTATAACCGGGGAAGTTGATACTGTATATTATCCGGTTGAGAGTGAAGCAAGCAACTATTTCAAGGAATTGTATGTGGATGGTAACAGTGATGAAAGCATTTTTGAACTTCAAAGAGAAGATGATTATGCCAACAATGATTATTATGACATGTTTTTCCCCAGTGGGATGTTTTATGCCAGAACAGATGTAATCAAAGAACAGTTCTTCCTCCCATCAGAAATAGACAGGAGTTGGTATGATATTCGTACAGAGGGCATTACATATAAAGGTAATTTTATCTGGAAACATATGGGAATGGCCAGAGAAGGAGCTGCACTGGCAAATATCAGGATCAGGACAACTATGACAGGCAATACTATCATATACAGGTTGGCGGACATAATGTTACTCAAAGCAGAAGCACTTGTTCAGAAAGCTAAAATTCTTGAAAGTAATGATGCAACAACTAATGCAGAACAAATAACCGCAAATTTAGGACAAGCCTGGGAACTTGTTAAACAGATACGTAACAGGGCAAATGCAACTGAAACCACTGACCTATTTTACGGGATTGAAAGTGCAGATGGATTATCAGTTACTTCCATGGAAAAATTTGTTTATGAAGAACGTATCCGTGAGCTGATGTTTGAAGGTAAGAGATGGTTTGATGCTCTAAGACAAGCAAAGAGGAACAATTATGAAGGTAATAACCTTGATTATCTGTATCAGATAGCCACATATGGTGCTTCTGCAGCTAAGGTTTCAAATCTTCAGAAGAAATTGAAAAATAAGGATTTCCATTACCTGCCGATTAATCAGGCAGAAATGGAGGCAAATAAAAAGCTGGTTCAGAATCCGTTTTACTTATAAAATTCAAGACAATGAAATTCAAAAAATTAAAAGCCGGACAATCAGTTATCGCATCACTCTTTGTGATGATAACAATGGCTCTTTCTTCATGTGTTGAAGGTATGGATCCGGATACTATATACAAAGTTTCAGATGGATATATGATTGATGAATATGTTCAGGAAAACGCTGATCTGAATACTTGTGAAGAGCTTATCAGTATATCAACATTTGCAGGAATGTTGCACGGATACGGGAGTTATACTTTGTTTGCACCTACCGATGCTGCTTTCCAAAAATATCTTACTTCTATTGGCAAAACAGATATAACTCAGCTTACCCAGCAGGAGGCTGATCAGATAATTAAGTATCATGTGATCAGGGATTCAATTAAGACTACGGACTTAATCGACGGCAAAGTTAAATCTCCGACGATCTCAGGAAAGTTTCTGACAAGTAAGGTAATAAATGATGATCAGGACAATGCCTGGTATGTTATTAACAGACAAGGAAAGTTAGTTAATAAAGATATTTCGTGCATTAATGGCATTGTACAAGTCGTTGACGAAGTACTGGTACCACCGGCAAATAATCTTATGAAGACTGTCGAAAAACTTCCTGATGAACAGTTCTCGGTATCCAAACATCTTATATTAAAATACAGCAGTTTTTGTCCTGACAGTATGAGCAATGAAAAATCTGATACTTTATGGCAAACCTGTTTGATACAGGATAATCAAAGTTTTATAAATCTGGGTGTCGGAATAACAGAAGAAGATATTAATCAAAAGAATTTCCAGTCAATCGAAAGCAAATTACTTATAAGGTTAAGGAGTAACCAGCCTACGGAAAAAAGTGATACAGTTTTGTTGAATCAATATATCGATTACCATTTCATCAAATCACTGAAATATGTATCCGATTTGTTATATACTTCCGCGATTGAATCAGCGGTTAAAAATCAGGCATTATCATTTAAACTAAGTGGTGAAGAGTTCAGGGTAAACTACTTTGTAATTGGATCTACAACTGAACCCGGTGTATTACTTAACAGGGAAAGTGAATATACTGATTTGACTTGCTCAAACGGAGTAATCCATTACATTGGAGGTCAGATTGAAATTAAAAACAGAGCAGCTTACAGAGTTTACTGGGATATGGCAGAACAACCTGAGGTAATGGCTCTGAAAGACTTCAGAAAGGGTGGCTGTACAGCAACATACGCACCTGCAGATTTGTCAGAAGTAGAATGGGGAGGTTCCACGATTTACAATATGACATATTATTGTACAGGTGCTGCTAACAGTACAACACTGGATACAAAAGTACAGCATATTTACGGAGACTATATGAGATTCAGATTTTCTCCTAATATAAACTCATGGTTTGAATGGAAACTTCCTATGTTAGTAGCAGGAAAATACAAAGTATGGCTTTGCTGGAGACGTGAACAGACAACAACCTTCAGAACTATTTTCCAGCAGGAAGGCAAGGACGATCAGGTACTTCCGTATGTATTTGATCTTGGAGCTTACAGCCCGGTATTATATAAAGGAACATCGAGTACGACACCGGTAACAACAGAAGAAGCTAATCTGGCTGATGGCTGGAAGCAATATGCAGCAAAAGCCGCTGAATCTGTGGTCAATTCAAAATTGCTGGGAACAATAGTTGTAGAATCCACGGGTAGGCATTCACTGAGATTTGAAAATCTGACTGGTCGTTCCGGTGAAACTTCATGGGATATGCTGATGTTTATACCGATAGATGAAGATCAGTTGTGGCCAAGAGTTGATATGAGAGGCAAATGGATCTATCAGG
>CAZCPI010000249.1:0-3443 GCA_964500535.1 uncultured Bacteroidales bacterium | reverse complement strand
AAAAGAACTTCAAAGCCAATACATCCTGCGGCACGGCAGTTACCAGCCGAATGTTAATATGCAATTCTGCCAGTCACGGGTTTAAAAGCATAGATTTACAGGGATGCGAATTGCTGAAGGTCTTTGAAATAGTAAGGGTGGGGAGATAATAAAAGGGAGGTAGCTAAAAGAGGAAAGCGCAGATTTTCGCTCAGGTCTTAATCGGTAATACCGTGAAAGTTGCACTTTTAAACGTATGCACGTTATTGAGACCTGTCAAAGTTATAAGAAAAATATGAGAGAGTCAAATTTTCGTAACTTTTCAGCTGCATTCAGAGATAATCGCTCACATTAAAGATTAAAAGACCAGAGAAGAAAGATAAACATCCCTGCTCTATTTAACAACATACACCAATCGAAGATTAGTGCAATAATTAAATAGTTAAATCTGTGCTTCAAGGTCAAATGAGTGACTGTTTGAACTACGTTAAATGAAAAGAATGAAGAAATTTAACTGCATATAACTGGCTGGTAAATGCCATGCCTAAAAAGAACTTCAAAGCCAATACATCCTGCGGCACGGCAGTTACCAGCCGAATGTTGAACTAAACCGCCCCCTTGCGGAGGCGGTAAATTGATGGTAATTTTAAGGTGCAAACTTTAAAAAATCCCATCATGAAGAATCAAAACTCTCCCTATGTTGAGCGTCTCATTCATGAGATGCAATTACGAAATTACAGTTCCAAAACTGTTAGCTCATACAGTTCACTTCTATCAAAGATAGAAAGTTTTTATCACCTGCCGTTTGATCTGATATCCACTCAACAACTCAAAGACTATGTACTTCGAAGGATTACCAGTGAAGAAATCTCCACTTCCTTGATTAACCAATACATCAGTGCCTTCAAAATCATGCAGGTTGATGTGCTTAAACGCAATTGGGAACAGATACAGATTAAACGTCCCAGACGTGTAAAAAGACTCCCGGTGGTTTTATCAATTGATGAGGTTGAGAAGCTGATTGCAGCAACCAGGAATATTAAACACAGAGCTATTATTATGCTGGCCTACTCTGCAGGTTTAAGACGACAGGAAATCCAGCAAATAAAACCTTCAGCAATTGACTCTTCACGTATGCAGGTACATGTGGTTCAGGGCAAAGGAAAGAAAGACAGGTATACTATCCTCTCGCCAAAAGCCCTTGAAATACTTCGTTTATATTACAAGTGTGAAAGACCTGCCTGTTTTCTTTTTGAAGCACAAGGTAAGAAAGGAAAAAAATTAGCAGATGGGACTTTGAACTGCATTGTAAAAAAACTAGCTGTTAAAGCAGGTATAAAGAAACAGATTTCTTTCCATACTCTGCGGCATTGTTTTGCTACCCATTTAATGGAGAAGGGGGTTAATCTGAAACTTATCCAGCAACTTTTAGGACATGTTTCAATCAAAACTACATCAGGATATCTTCATTTAGCAAATGTAAATCCTTCAAGCGTGATTTCGCCATTAGACTCCATGAAACTTTAAACTATGAAGTCATGGAAAACACGAAAAAAGATATTGAGCTTGCTGATATTTTCAGCGACCAGGCAACTCATTTTCTAAATAATCACAACTTGTGCCCTGAGCAGCAAAAGGCATTCAATGCCATCATACAATGTCGTACTGCAGCACTGGGTGGGCATGTTGATCGTTGTGATAACTGTGGCTACATAAGGCAATCATACAACTCATGCCGCAATAGACATTGTCCAAAGTGCCAGTTTATTAAAAAAGAATTATGGGTTGATAAGCTAACGGCAAACCTATTACCTGTAAAGCACTTCCATATAGTTTTTACCATACCTTCTTGTTTGCACAAATTATTTTACATCAACCAGGCCACTGCATACAGCCTGTTTTTTAAAGCTGCCGGTAAAGCTTTGATACAATGTGCTGCAAATCCTGAATTTATTGGTGCACAAGCCGGAGCTGTAGGTATTTTGCACACCTGGGGTCAGACGCTGGTTTATCATCCCCACATTCACATGATTGTGCCTGCAGGTGGCCTATCAGATGATCAGATGGAGTGGGTACCTGCAGGAAGAAAGTTCTTTCTGCCGGTTAAAGCACTCAGCGCTGTATACAGGGGAATTCTTTGCAGGTTAATTGAACAGGCAGTAGCTCAGCAAGCAATCAAACTACCCGATGGAGTGTGTGATTTTAGTACAATAAAAGACCAGTGCTATAAGAAAAAATGGGTGGTATATTGTGAAAAACCCTTTTCCTGCCCAAACAACCTAATCCGGTATCTTGGCAACTATACACACCGGGTAGCTATATCCAACCAGCGTCTTTTAAACTACCAGGATGGCAAGGTGAGCTTTTCGTATAAAGATTACAAAATGGCCGGATTAAGAAAGATTATAACACTAAATGCCGATGAATTTATCAGCAGATTTATGCACCATGTTTTGCCCTGCGGGTTTTACAAAATAAGATACTACGGTTTTATGGCAATATGTAACATGAAGCTTAAGTTACAGACATGCTTTGAATTGATAGGAAAAGTTGCATTTTTGCCAGTATTTGAAGGCCTTACAGCACTTGAAGTATGGCGAAATATTACAGGTGGTGACCCATTACATTGCCCCAAGTGCAATACTGGCAAAATGATACATCAACTGCAACCAGCTACAACCCAATATAAATCAGATTAAATACCAAAAAACACATTAGTTCTTTGAACTGCCATTTCATATTCAGGAGCTTGTTGAAAAGCCATGATGGGAGTGGTATGCGTACGTGAATCCAACAAAATAGGAAAATGATAGAAGCTAAACAGGATATAGTTATAAAATTAGAAATTAGAGACAAATATCAACTTCTTAAAACCCAAAGATCCAAAAGAACTCCCATAGCGGCATAGTCCAACTCGGTTTTATTCATCATTCCCATCTCAACTCCAATATCTTTCATTTGTAATTATTTACATTAAATGTTTCTTTATACATTTGTAGGAACGATGAATAAAACGCTATTACGTTAATGGAAAGTTGGTTTTTTATGGAAACTCATACGACCATGATAAAAAAACTAAAAAAAGAAAGAAATAGTTAATATGCGAATGGTCTACTTGGAAGGGCGATGGCTAAGGTCAATTCACTTGCCTAAGGTGGGAAACGAAGGGGTAGATTCCTGAATACCAGGCACCACCCTAAGCATAATAAAAATTCAATAAAAAAAATGTTCAACAATAGATAATACTAATACTTTTGTTTAACTTTGTCGATCTTTCAAAATTCATGATTGGCTCCGGTTGTTGGTTTCTTCACCGGGGCTTTTTCTTTTTCGCAGTTCGTTAACTGGCCCTGCGTACCGTATATATCAGTACTAATAGGTTTAATACCAGAACATTAAAAGTTAAGGTTTTCGCATAGCTTCAACCGCCTACACCAACTCAACTCTTGATGAGGCCGTTCGTG
>CAZCPI010000248.1:0-3447 GCA_964500535.1 uncultured Bacteroidales bacterium | reverse complement strand
TGATGAAACTCAGCTTTGATGGTGCAAACTTCAAAAATGCATCGCCATATACTACTGTTTCCAGTACTCTGACAGGTGTCTATGAATCGACATTATATGATGAAATTGAGTTTAACTCAACAACATCGCATGATTTTAAAATTACTGTCATGGATCCGTCAGCAAGCACAAACTCCAAGTTCAGTATCCAAATAGATTGTATAACATTCACACCAATAACAGAATAATATGAGAAACATGAAGAAAATATTCCTGCCTGTCCTGTTGACAGCCATAACTTCACTTTCATTCTATTCATGCAAGGAGGGGTGGAATGACCATTATGAAAATACTAACACCCTGATTACAAATGATCAGGTGTTGATTGTAGACAAAACCACCGAGGAGTATCTCAATTACAATTCATTATACTCTGACATGTATGGTTTCCTCAACGAGAATGGTATTTTTGAAAAAATCAAACAAAAGGATCAGTTGCATACTTTGTTTGTTGTTGAAAACCAGGATTTCAAAAATGTAGATCAGACACAGTCTCTGTACATCGCCAACTCTCATGTCACAGATATTTCAATTTCTCCATCAAATCTTTATGACGGTGAGAGAATACTAATGTGGCATGGTAAATATGTAAATGTTGGTCTTGATTCCATAGCTAAGATGGGTACCATCAATCATATAAAATTTAACGGCACTTCAGTCAAACAGGTAGTCAAAACCAATGACGGTTATATTTATGTGCTTGAAGACATGATCAATACGCCACAATCATTATATGATATATTAAATGGACTGGGTGAAGACTATTCTATTTTTAAAAATCTTGTAATGGCTGAGAATGTATTGAATTTTGACAAAGCCAACAGTAAACCTATAGGAGTTGACAATACCGGTAATACAGTTTATGACTCGGTCTTCACGATATCCAATCCGTTCTTTGATAATAAAGGTTTCTACCTTACGTCTGAAGCATTATCTGCTACGGTCCTGATACCTTCTAATGAAGTTATTACTCAGGCGTTGAACGATGCGAAAAAGAAACTTGCAGACTGGGAGATGACCAGAGATACCAACATTATGAAGAAATGGATTCTTGAAGTTGCATTCTTTAACACGAAGTATACGCCTGAAGATCTCGCTAAAAATGTTGATATATCTTCCATTTACGGAAGACAATGGAGGACCACAGTACAGCAACTTGATACTGAAAATCCTATCAACCTGAGTAATGGTATAGGCTATAAAGTTAAATGGATGAAGATACCTAATAATGTATTGATGTATCGTCTTAAAGACTTTTTCTATTACTATGAAAACTGTTCTGAAGACCAGAAACAACAATATTTTGAATCAAACAACCTTGCATTCGACCAATGCTCGACAGAAGTTGCTGCATGGTCTCCGCTGCCCGGAGTCTGGCCAAACGTTGAAAACCGTACGCTCATATATACTTTTGTAGATAAGGTAATTGACGGTTTCACACTCAACTTTACCCCGATAAAAAGAGTGATGAACAGTGAAGGCGGTTATGAAGTTAAACCCTGGAAGATTCCTCCCGGAGAATACAGACTTTGCATGGGATTCAAGCAAAACCTCAATCTGAGTGTTGAAATATCAGTCAATGACAGTACTCTTGGTGTTACCACACTTGGTTCAGCCACAACATTCCATTATGACAGAGGTGGCACGGGCTATCCGGAAGGTTATCAGGAAGCCTTGAATTCAGGTGCGATCACACACAGCAAAAAAGGTAATTATGACAGAGACGGAGGTCAGATATCAGCATCTGTAAGGATAAAAGGAGATGCTCAGGGTAACCCTGCACCTATAAAGATTAAGATTGAGAATTCAACTTTTGGTTCTGCCACTAAAATGATATTTTATCACTGGTGTCTCAGACCAACTGTCAATAACTATTAACCGGAAAAAGCGATGAAAATGAATCGAAAATTTATGAACAACAATATGAACTTAAAGATAGCAGTCCTGTCTTTGATCATTATGTCGGTAACTTCCGGTTTCACAGCTACTGCCGGTATTGTTAAAGGAAAGGTAATGACTCAGGATAAAAGGCCTGTTGTGGAAGCTGTAATAAGTTGTCAGGGAGCAGAAAACGTGAGATCTGATGCTGATGGTAAGTTTACCATTGACAACAAAAAAGATGAAAATATAATTGAAGTATGGGCAAATGGCTTTTACTCACGCAAAGTATTGCTTAAAGGCAGAAGTGAAGTAAATGTTATTTTGATCAAAGATGACAAGTACAAGTACAATCAGACTACATTACTACCATTCCGTACTGAAAAAAACACGACGGAAAGCTTTAATACGCCAAACCTGTCCAAAAAGGATTTCCTATCAGGCTCGATAAATGTTGAAAATGCTTTGCAGGGCGAAGTCGCCGGCTTGAAAGTTACCGGCAAAAGCGGTATGACAGGCGAAGGCTCATATTTGAATCTCAGGGGATTACGCTCGTTGCTTGCCGACAATGCTCCGCTTATTGTATTAAACGGAATACCATATATGCCGGGCAAGAATGAATCCCAGCTTTTGGGAGGATATTCAAGATCTATATTCCAGGCTTTAAATATCAATGATATTCAGGATATTACAGTGCTTAAAGGAGCTGAGGCCTCACTTTACGGATCTATGGGCTCAAATGGCGTAATTCTTATCGAATCAGACGATGCATCATCAGATGATCTGAATACCAAGATCAGTTATATCGGACAATTCGGTGTAAACTGGAACAATAACAGGATACCTCTGTTGAACAATCAGGAGTACAAATCATACCTTTCAGATATAGGTATGACCTATTACAACAATATGGAAACCTTTTTTGACAACTTCCCGTTCCTGACCGATCCGAATAACATGTATTCATATCTCTATAAGTTTGAAACCGACTGGCAGAAACAAATCTATTCCAACAGCATGGTCACAGATCATCTTGTAAGAGTAGAAGGTGGTGACGCCATCGCAAAATACGACCTCTCTCTCGGTTATATGAAAGATGAAGGTACATTGCGCAATACTTCTTCAAGCCGCTATCATACTCAGTTGAATACCAATATCCTTGTAAGCAAGAATTTTGAAATCACTACAACACTCGGACTTGCATACCTTAATGGTAATTATCAGGAACAAGGGATGTCGACAGCTACCAATCCGGTACTGGCAGCATTCCAGAAGTCACCTATCCTGAGTCCGTATAAAAGCGATTTAAATGGTAATTTGCTGGACACATATTCAAACTACTATTTCGGAGCCTCGACCAATATGGATTTTGCTTCAAGCAATCCAGTGGCTATGGTAAATATCCTTGATGCAAGAAACAGACAATATGATGTAAACGCCAAATTCGCTTTGAAGTACAAAGCATCCAATGATTTGTCATTCAATGCTACCCTTGGACTTTATTATAACTATGACCAGGAAAGCCTGTTT
>CAZCPI010000247.1:0-3453 GCA_964500535.1 uncultured Bacteroidales bacterium | reverse complement strand
TCCCAAACGCTTTATTACTTTCAAAGGCAAGACAGTCAAAATTGACTCGACGGAAGCAGTAATGGATATGGGTACTTTGTATCTTAAAGCAAGTGCATACCAGAAGGCTTTTGGTTTCACAATGTCATTTAACTTCAGAGCACTTACGGCAAGTTTTAAATCGGAATTTGAACTTCCTGTAGTTAAACTGAATAAACAGGAGAAGGCGAGAGAAAAGGCAGGAGCCAAAGGAGGCGATGAAGTCGCATATGATACAATATATAAAAGAGATTATCACTGGATGAGAGGTGGCATGATAGATTGGTCAGTTGCTTCGAGCCAGGCAAAAGAATATGTCAGTGAAACGCGCGTGGAATTTGGAGGAGGAGCAGAAGTGCTTGGTGGTGAAGCGAATATATTTTTAAATTGGTCAAATGTCTATGGTATGAACAGACAACAACAAAATTACAGTTGGAGATGGGCCGACAATGATGCGAAAGTTGTAAAACAAATACAACTCGGTCGCGTCAATAGTCGTTCCGTAGCCTCTTTGTTGTCTCCTATAGACGGTTTCACATTAACCAATGCACCGACTACTGTCAGAAAGGCATTGGGTAGTTATGTGATTTCCGATTACACTGACCCTGATTGGGTCATAGAGCTTTATATAAATAATGTGTTGACTGCTTATACCAGATCTGATGCTTCAGGTTTTTACACATTTACGATGCCAATCGTGTATGGTACAAGCAATGTTGTTTTAAGATTTTATGGTCCCGGTGGTGAAATAAGGTCTGAGCAGAAGACTTTTAATATGCCTTACAACATGTTGCCAAAGGGAGAGTTTGAGTATAAAATTACCGGTGGAGCATTGATGGATTCTCTGAATTCAAAATATGGCAGGGCGGAAACTAATTTTGGTATAGCAAGATGGTTGTCTGCAGGAATTGGTGCTGAATATCTTTCATCAATTTCAGTAATTGACACTACCGGTTTTTCAAGTCCGGTCATACCTTTTGCCAACTTTACTTTACAACCGTTTTCAAAGCTTTTAATTACCGGTGAATACGCTCACAAGGTTAGATGGAAGACTACAATGAACATGACTTTACCCGGACGTTCAGTTCTTGAACTTAATTATGCGAGATATACTCCGGGTCAAAAGGCTATCATATATAATTACCTCGAAGAGAGGATGGGAAGCTTATCATTACCATATAAGATACGAAACATTTCGGGTTATGCAAAAGCTTCAGTAAGGCAAAATATTTATGCCAATTTTACGTACAATTCGAGTGAATTGATGCTTGCTGCCAATTACAGAGATTACAATATGAATTACAGTAATTTCCTCAACTGGACTCCTGCAGGCAATACCAATGTTTATGGAAATCTGGCTTTAGGTTTCAAGTTTGGCAAGTATATGTCATTCAGACCTTCAGCGCAGTATAATTATACGACCAACAACCTGATTTCGATTAAGGGTGAGGTTGAATCCAAGATGTTCAAGGATGCTAATGTTGCTTTCAGGTATGAAAACAGCGTGATGTCTAAAACACACAGTTTCAACTTGTCATTCAGATATGATTTGCCTTATGTTTCGACGTATGTGGCAGCAGGTTATAGCAACAGGCAGTTGCAGGCTTCTGAATCTGCAAGAGGAAGCTTCTCTTTCGGGAGTGGCAAGAAATATGTTATTGTTGACAAAAGAGGATCTGTCGGTCGTTCTGGTCTGACGATTGAGTCTTTTGTCGATGTAAACTTTAATGGTAAACGTGATAAGGGAGAGCCTTCTACTGAGAGACTTAAGGTCAGATGCAGTGGTGGACAAATGCAGGTAAGAGAGAAGGATTCTGTTGTCAGGATTACTGGACTTGAGCCATTTGTTGCCTACACTTTGATTCTTGATGAAACCAGCTTCGAAAGTCTGACATGGAAACTTCCTTTTAAAAATGTAAAGGTTACCACCGATCCTAATCAGTTCAAGAAAGTCCTGGTTCCTGTGCTTCCTATGGGTGAAATTTCAGGTATGGTTGCCGACGATAAGGGTAATGGTCTTGGACGTATACTGATAGTGTTTAAGGATTCTGATGGTAAAAAGGTCGCTCAGACTATCTCTGAATCTGATGGATATTTCACTTATATCGGTTTCAAACCGGGCGATTATCAGGTTGGAATTGACTCCACTCAGCTACAGATACTCAAGAGAGAGTCTGATCCTGTGATGGTAACTGTGAAACCTGATGTTCAGGGTGATGTGGTTGATGCAGGTAACATTGAATGGCGTGATATGGCGGGTTACATTAATGGCAGATCTATCAAGGAATTACAGGAAGAAGCAGATAGAAAGACCGCAGAAAGCGGTATGATTGGCGGCACCAAGCCGACTGAAGCTAAACCTGTGGTAAGTAAGCCTGCGATAAGAAGACCTGAACCTACTGTAATCAGTTTACCTGATCACAAAGCAGCTACTGAAACTGTTAAAGTTAAGAAGATAGTTCCCTGGAGCATGGAGATTGCTGTGGTACATTATGTTGATGGTACTTATTGCTTACAGCTCGGTGCATACAAGACAGCTAAACCTGGTGAAGATATGCTTAAGAAGGTATTGAGATTGTTCCCCGGTGCAGCAGCTTTGGTTCAGGAAAATAACCTTTACAAGTTGAGAACAAACAGTTCACAATCGCTTGCAGAAACGATAAGGCTTGCGAGAAAAATACAGGCAACTGGAGTATTGGGAGTTTTTCCCGAGTAATGAATAGAATAATAAAGAAAAAAATATAAATATTATGGTTTGTAAAGACACTTATATGAAGCTTATTAAACAGGGAGACCACTGGCGGATGGACGGCAAGACGTTCGCTAAGTTCATTTCCCATGTTTCGGGCTATTTTATGTCCAACGAATATATGAAGGACATATCTGTGGATGATGTTTTGTATGCCGACATTTCATCTGACGATCTTTATGTGGTAAGTGCCATATTCGGAGCTTATTCTCCGAATGAGAATACCATAATACTTGCTCCGGTTCACCCGGGTACTTTTATCTTGCCGTGGCTTAATTATTTCCAAATGAACGTCTGCGAAAAAGCTGAAATTGACAATCGTATGAGATCTATACTGATGAAAGCTGTATAAAAAAGAAACAAAATTTATAATACCTTAAGCCCTGAAGCCATACTTCGGGGCTTTTTTAGTTATAATCATGGTAATACAATTTTATTAGTTTTAGAAATGGGATGAAATAAATCTATTTCAAATAGTTTTATTTCATCGTGAGTTTTTTCATTTAAATATTCCTCTCTGCTCCGTGTGAGTAGATTCGTTTCAAGTGATTATATTTGTACTGGTATAGGTATTAAGATTGAAACGACCGCAAATAATATTATTGCGATCTGTTAATTATAGATTTGATTAATGAGATTATCCGAATTAAATACAGGTGAGAAGGCTGTTGTCGTAAAGGTTTTGG
>CAZCPI010000246.1:0-3472 GCA_964500535.1 uncultured Bacteroidales bacterium | reverse complement strand
ATTGATCTGCAATTTCTCGGTATAACTGACTTATTGTTACTCAGGGGTGATAAGGCGAAGAATGACAAAAACTTTATTGCCACAGGTCATGAGCATGCAACTGATTTACAACTCCAGGTCAATGCTTTCAATAAAGGTATTTTCCTGGACGGTTCTTCGATGAAAAAAGCCGGTGCTCCGTTTTCATACGGAATGGCATGTTATCCTGAAAAACATGAAGAAGCTCCAAACCTTTCATTTGATGTTCAGTGGGCAAAAAAGAAAGTTGAAGCAGGAGCAGGTTATCTTGTAACTCAGATGTTTTTTGATAATCAAAAGTATTTTGATTTCGTTGACTTGTGCAGAAAGGAAGGTATAACTGTGCCAATAGTACCGGGATTAAAACCCATTTGCTTTTTAAATCAGCTCAATGTACTTCCTAAAGTATTCCACGTTGATTTTCCTGAAGCCTTATCTGTTGAACTTGCAAAATGCAAAACAGATGAACAAGCTTGTGAAGTTGGTGTCGAATGGTGCACTATGCAGGCAAAAGAACTAAAGCAAAAAGGTGTTCCAAGTTTGCATTTCTATACTTTCATGGCAACCGAAAGTGTCAGGAAAATAGCAACCAGCGTTTATTGATCAGGATTGACTCCGTCAAAAAGGGCGAACAGTTCTTCGACTGTTTCGGCTCTTAAGATGGCAATCCTGGTTTCTCTGAAGTTTGGAATACCTTTGAATATTGGAGTGGCAGCCATATGTCTGCGAATATGAGTTATACCTCTTCTCTCATCCAGTCTTCTCACACTGTCAAATACTTGTTGCTTAAGTATTTCCAGCTTCCATTTGAAAGAAAATGGTAAGGACGCGTCAAACAGGTCTGAAGGGGCATTTATCAGCTCTCCGGTATCGAGAAAATGCCTTACTTCTTCAAAAAACCATGGTCGACCTATGCTTCCACGTCCTATCATTACAGCATCAACTCCGGTTTCGTCAAATCTTTTCCTGCAGATTTCAGGAGTAGTTATATCTCCGTTTCCAATGACAGGTATTTTCATGCGAGGATTTGCTTTCACTTTGCCGATCAGCGTCCAGTCTGCCTCACCTGTATACATCTGAGCTCTGGTTCTTCCATGTATTGCAAGAGCAGAAATGCCGCAATCCTGCAGGGACTCTGCAAGATCTACAATTATTCTGGAGTCGTTATCCCAACCCAGACGGGTCTTAGCCGTGACAGGAACTTTGACAGCATTTACAACTGCTCTGGTTATATCCAGCATTTTAGGGATATCTCTAAGCAGACCAGCTCCTGCCCCTTTTCCGGCGACTTTCTTAACAGGACAACCAAAGTTTATATCAATTATGTCCGGATTGGCTTCCTCGCAGATTTTAGCGGCTTCAGCCATAGTTTCAGGATCTCTTCCGTAAATCTGAATAGCCACAGGTCTCTCTTCGTCTAAAATATGAAGCTTCTGTTTGGTTTGTCTGACATGCCTTATTAATGCATCTGCAGAAACAAATTCTGTATAAACCATGTTGCAACCAAACCTTTTGCACATCATTCTGAATGCAACATCTGTCACATCCTCCATAGGTGCCAAAAGTAAAGGCTCCTTACCAAGATCCAGGCTTCCAATCTTCATATTCTTATCAAACTACTTACGTGTTTATTTTTATCGTGCAAATATCGTAATTTTGCAGGTTGTAATACATAAAATATGAAACCGACTTGATTAATGGTTTCAAACTTTTTATAAAAAATAAAATTGTATGATTGCTAACAACTCTTTTCAAAGAAAAGAATTTGAGATAATGGCTCCTGCCGGATCTTTTGAATCACTGGCCGCCGCATTGCAGGCAGGTGCAGATTCAATCTATTTTGGTATTGAAAACCTGAATATGCGTTCGAGATCTTCCAATAATTTCACTATTCAAAACTTAAGGGAGATATCTGAAATTTGCAGGAATAATAATGTCAAAAGCTACCTGACTGTTAACACAGTTTTGTATGACGGAGACCTTACATTAATGAGACAAATCATTGATGCTGCCGGTGAAGCCAATATTTCTGCAATTATTGCAGCAGATGTTGCCGCAATGTCTTATGCTAATGAAACCGGAGTTGAAGTTCATCTTTCTACCCAGCTTAATATTTCAAATGTTGAAGCTCTTAAATTTTATTCACGATTTGCTGACGTCGTTGTTCTTGCACGGGAACTTAATCTTGATCAGGTTTCAGAGATATACAAACAAATCGTCGCTCAGGATATCAGAGGACCTAAAGGTGAACTGATCAGAATTGAAATGTTTTGTCATGGTGCACTTTGCATGGCAGTATCAGGTAAATGTTATCTGAGCCTTCATGAGTACGGTGCATCAGCTAACAGGGGTGCATGTTACCAATTGTGCAGAAGAGGTTATACTGTAAGAGACAAAGAAACCGATGTTGAGCTTGACATAGATAATCAATATATAATGTCTCCTAAAGATCTTAAGACCATACATTTTATGAATAAGATGATGGACTCGGGAGTCAGGGTTTTCAAGATTGAAGGCAGAGCCAGGGGGCCTGAATATGTAAAAACTGTGGTAAGCTGCTATCGTGAAGCCATTGAGTCATATCTTTCTGACAGCTTTACCGAAGAGAAAATAAATAACTGGGATGCACGCCTTAAGGCTGTATTTAACCGTGGATTCTGGAACGGCTACTATCTTGGTCAGAGGTTGGGAGAATGGACACATGAATATGGATCTTCTGCTACCAAAAGAAAAGTTCTAATAGGAAAAGGCATTAAATATTTCTCAAAAATAAATGTTGCTGAATTCCTTTTAGAAAGTGGCAGCCTCGAAAAAGGTGACGAGATATTAATAACCGGACCCACAACCGGTGCTGTTGAGGCTTTCGCAAATGAAATCAGAGTGGATTTAAAAACTGTCGATAAAGCAGTTAAAGGACAACACATTTCAATTGCTCTTGAAGAAAAGATAAGACCTTCAGATAAGCTTTATAAAATTGTTAAAGCTGACTGATAAATAATATTTATTTAATATTTACTTTATTTTATTTATTTTTTATTTATATTTGCAATAATATTTCAAGTATGGAACCTTACATTCTGAAGTTAAAAGTACGGGATTACGAATGCGACCTTCAGGGCATTGTTAATAACGCGAATTATCAACATTACCTTGAGCATGCAAGACATGAATTCATCAGTACTCTTGGCATTAGTTTTTCTAAGTTGCATGATGACGGGGTTGATTTCGTGGTTGCCAGGCTTGAGATGGCTTTCAAAACTCCTTTAAAAAGCGGCGATGAATTCAAAGTCAGTGTATTGATGAAAAAAGAAGGCATTCGATGGATATTTGTTCAAAACATTTATCGTGCATCGGATGAAAAGATTGTGGTCAAAGCAAAAGTCGATTGTGTATGTCTGGTAAACGGAAAGCTTCAGGATTATAAAATTGAAGCTTTCGAGGCTATACAAAATGA
>CAZCPI010000245.1:0-3486 GCA_964500535.1 uncultured Bacteroidales bacterium | reverse complement strand
GCAGGAAATGAACCGCCCCATCGCCTTATAATATTCTTATAGCGCTTCCGGCCTCGGTAGTTTTGCAGGTTAAATAAATAATAAAAGAATCAATCCCTTGAGGCGTAATGCCTTGGGGGATATTTTTTTTCGTTTTCAAAGAATTTAATAGTAGCTTATTGTGTGTTATTATGGTATAATAGTCTATATATACTATATATGGGGGTAACATGAAATGAATCTAAATGTATCCAATAGGAAGAATGGCCGACTCTATTTATATATCGAAAAAAGCTACCGGGATAAACAAACAGGAAAATCAAGGAAAAAGAACGTTAAAACTATAGGCTATGTAGATGAACTGGAAGAGCAATACCCCGACCCGATTGCCCATTTTAAAGAAGTAGCTCGCCAAATGACTTTAGAGGAGGATTGTAGCCGTCAAGTAACTTTGAAAGTTGATATGAATGAGGATTTATCAATGGATGCCGAAGGTTCGAAGAATTTCGGTTACGCGGTTCCACTCAAGATTTACCACGAACTAGGATTAGATAAATTTTTAAAGAGCCGCTCACGTAGCGAAAAATTCAAGTTTAATGTAAATTCGATAATGATTCTTCTGACCATCTCCCGCCTCCTTTCTCCCGGATCAAAGTATAAAGCTTATAGGGAGAAAGGCCGCTATTTTGAACGTTTTAATTTTTCTTTGGAAGATGTATATAGGGCTCTTACCTATTTTGATAAGATTTCCGAAGATCTGCAACAATATTTATACGAAAGCGTTCGGATGAAATATGATTGCGATACCAGCATAGTTTACTATGATGTTACAAACTATCACTTTGAGATTAGAAAGCCGGATGAAAATAGAAAGCGCGGGAGATGCAAGCAAAATCGTAAAAAACCAATAATACAAATGGGCTTGGCTATGGATAAAAACGGGATTCCAATCCATTATGAACTATTTCCCGGCAACCGTCTTGACAAAGAAACCTTCCGGTCTGTTATCGGCAAAGTTAGAAAAGATTATGATACTGGGCGGATTATCGTGGTTGCAGATATGGGCATCATAACAGGGGATAATATTTATTATTTAACGGGTAATAAACCGGAAAACCCAAGGAATGGATATATATTTAGCTTCTCCATACGCGGGGGCACAAGCGCTTTTAAATCATACGTTCTTGATGAGAATGGATATAGCGACGGCAGCGGAAAGGTTGCAGAAGAGGATTCTGATTTCAAAGTAAAGAGTCGTGTAACTTACAGGGACATTAATGTAACTATGGAAAACGGTAAAGTTGAAAAGAAAACAGTATATGAAAAGCAAGTTGTATTTTGGTCTAAGAAGTATTACATAAAGGCCAGAACAGAAAGAGCCGAAATGCTTGCCAAGGCAGAGGCTCTTATTGCTAAACCCTGCGATTTCAACAAGTCTACCTCTTACGGAGCTGCTGCTTATGTGAAAAACCTCGATTTTGATAAAAAGACCGGCGAAATTCTAGACACTGGTAAAACCCTTTTCATTGATGAGGATAAAATAGCCGAAGAAGAAAGATACGATGGCTACTACTCTATAGTCACAAGTGAGATAAGCATGCCGGTATCGGATATTATTGAAAACTACCGTGGCCTTTGGGAAATTGAAGAAACGTTTAAGATTACAAAGAGTGATCTTGAAACGCGTCCGGTTTACGTTAGCGAATACTCCCACATAAATGCGCATTTTCTTACATGCTTTATCTCTTTAACTATTCTCAGGCTAATCCAGCAGAAAACAAAAGGTAAATATTCTGCCGAAAATATTCTGGATTGCTTAAACAAAATTCAATGCAGTCATGAGGAGGAAAATATCTATTTATTCAATTACAGAAGTGAACTATCGAATATCTTAGGCAGTACCTTTGGCATTGATTTTACTAAGAAAAGGCTCACGCTCTTAGATATTAAAAAAGTTTTAGGAGATGCTAAACATTAACCAATACGCTACATCTTCGTGTAATTTTTAAAGCGCTTAAACCCCTTTGTTGCAAGGGGTTTAGGCGCTTTTGTTCGTTTTAGCTGCAAAAGAAAAGATTATACCCCAAAAGCGCAAGAGCTTACAAATTATTTCCGTCTCGGATAGAGCAATTCTGAGCAGCCTCCCCCATGTCATTTTGAGGAGCGCAGCGACGAAGAATCTTTAACTGCAATTGCAACCGCAGCAACAATTACAATTGCACGAAGGGGGCAGGAAATGAACCGCCCCATCGCCTTATAATATTCTTATAGCGCTTCCGGCCTCTTTGTCCATAACTGACCGACCGATAAGCTGATATTTAACCCTACCTAGCAGAAAAGCAACAAGGAACTGGTATTTAAGCGAATCCTTGTTGCCTTCCGGTCAGAAAAGCAACAAGAAACCGATATTTAGTAAGCGCTCAATAAGAAGGTGCCTTGAACCGGTGCATTCATAATGGGATAATCTAAGAAACACACTTTACACACTTTGGAAACTTAAGTTTGTAAAGTTGAAAAAGGAGGATCCCGTGAGCGAAGCAAAAAAACTGACTAAAGAATATCGGCTCAGGCAATGGGCGGCTTTAATCCACGAAAGAATAAGCAGTGGCAAAAAAACAGATGATTGGTGCAGAGAGCACGGTATTTCACGCAATGCCTATTACTACTGGCTGCGTAAGATAAAATTAGCGGCCGCCCTCGATGTCAAGTATGAAATTCCGTCGATTGCATGCGAGTTGCCCAAAATAGTACCGTTGATTCCACCGCAGCCACCAGCCATAACAAATACACCCGGAACGGCAATAACCGTCAATCTGAATGGTCTGATATTTAATATCCAGGAAGGCGCATCGCTGGAAATAATCGAAAGAACTTTAAAGGCGATAAAAAAGATATGTTAGGCGATATAACAAAAGCCCGTGGAATCTACCTGGTATGCGGCTACACCGACATGCGCAGATCTATAGATGGCCTAGCTGCAATGGTCCAAGGGGCTCTGAATATGGATCCCTTTTCGAGAAAGCTATTCTTGTTTTGCGGAAAGCGATCCGACCGGATGAAGGCACTTCTTTGGGAAGATGATGGGTTTGTGCTTCTGTATAAGCGCCTTGAAAATGGTAGATTCAGATGGCCGAGGACTGAAGAGCAAGTCAGGAATCTAACCTGGCAGGAATTCAGGTGGCTTACCGAAGGGTTGTCGATCGATCAGCCGAAGGCGATCAGGAAAGCAAAACCCGGTGATGTGATTTAGCGGAACATATATCGTAATATATTCCCCTTAACATGTTGAAATTACTGGACTTTCATGGGTTTTTGTGGTAGAATAAAACCATAAAAACGCGAGTGAAGGGACCGTAAAAACGTGGATAATAGCGCCTATATAAGTGAGCTGGAAAACAAAATAGCAATGCTTGAAAGCCAGAATAATTCCGCTTATGTTGCTGAGCTTTTATCTACGATAAAGGGTTTGGAGAGGCAAATTGAGAATCTCACCGAAATAATTATCCT
>CAZCPI010000244.1:0-3490 GCA_964500535.1 uncultured Bacteroidales bacterium | reverse complement strand
AAAGGAATGGAACTTCGACGGATTCGTGGTTTCTGACTGGGCATCAATAAAAGAGATGGTTACTCATGGATTTTGCGCTGACGACAAAGAAGCAGCCATGAAGGCTGTAAATGCCGGAGTAGACATGGAGATGGTAAGCGGCACTTATGTAAATAACATTAAGGCACTTATCAAAGAGAAAAAGGTTTCTGAAGAAACAATAAACGAAGCTGTCCGAAATATTTTGCGTATCAAGTTCAGACTCGGTCTTTTTGATAATCCTTATGTTGATGAAAAAGCTCCTTCAGTAATGTATAAAGATGAGCATCTTACAGTTGCAAAAAAAGCAGCTATCGAATCTGCCATATTACTCAAAAACAACAATCAGACCCTACCGGTAAATCCGTCGGTAAAGACGATTGCTGTAATCGGGCCTTTGGCTGATGCACCTTATGAACAACTCGGCACATGGACTTTTGACGGAGAAAAATCAAAAACACAAACTCCGCTCACGGCACTGAAGCAGCTATACGGAGATAAAGTAAATATTATTTATGAACCCGTGCTGGCATTTTCAAGAGACAAGAGTACCAAAAACATTGGCAAAGCTGTAAGTGCCGCAAGCAGAGCAGACCTTGTAATCGCTTTTGTAGGAGAAGAAGCCATACTTTCAGGAGAAGCACATTGCCTGGCAAATCTCAATCTTCAGGGAGCACAATCTGCAATGATTGAAGCAGTTGCCAAAACAGGCAAACCTCTGGTAACTGTTGTTATTGCAGGTCGTCCGCTGACGATAGGTAAAGAAGCTGCATTATCACAGTCGGTGCTTTACTCCTTCCATCCCGGCACAATGGGTGGACCGGCTATAGCTGATTTATTGTTTGGTAAATCCGTACCAAGTGGTAAAACACCTGTTACATTCCCTAAAGAAGTCGGACAAATCCCTGTTTATTACGCTCATGAGAACACTGGTCGCCCGGCTAACCGCAATGAAATTTTACTTGACAGCATAGCTGTAGAGGCAGGACAAACCTCTTTAGGTAATACTTCATTCTATCTGGATGCAGGTTTTGATCCGCTCTATCCTTTTGGTTTCGGCCTGTCATATACGACTTTCAAATATGATAATATCAAGCTGTCATCAAATGAGTTGAGCAAAAATCAGGAGTTGACTATAACTTTTGATCTCAAAAATACAGGTAACTACACAGGAACTGAAGTTGCACAGCTTTACGTACACGATAAAGCAGCATCCGTAGTACGTCCTGTCAAAGAATTAAAAAGATTCACGAGGGTCACGCTTATACCGGGAGAAACCAAGTCAGTTAAATTCACACTTCCGGTTGAAGAGCTTGCATTCTGGAATATTGATATGAAAAAGATTGTAGAACCCGGAGATTTTACTCTTTGGGTAGGAACTAACTCACAGGAAGGAATTTCTGCTGATTTTCTTGTTATGGATTAGATTAGAGTTTTGATTAAGGGTTAGCAGGGAGGAGGTTTGTCATTGGTTATGACATTTTTCTTCCCTGCTTATTTTTGATTAATAACAGCAAAAAAGGCCGGCCTCCCTTACATCATTTATTTTAAGGAAAGTAATCCCTTAAAATGTTTTATAACTTCTAATATGTCAATCCAAATTCCCATAAAGGAATAGTATTCAGAAACCCTGTTTCGATATCATCTTTTACAATAAATGCATTTTTGAGACCCTGAATCTGTTTATGTCCTTTATTCTTTCCACCCACCTCAAAGGTGTAATCATCTACCAAGAAATCCGAAACAGGCGAAGAAATAACATCATATTTTACTCTTAGCTGATTTACGAAAAAGGTTTCTCTGATATTTCCAATATTGGAGTTTTCATTAGCCAGCACTTCAATCAGATTGGTATTATCCAAATATATTTTATTTACTTTTCCCAATCCCCTAATTCCTCCTGTATCGTCTCTAAGTTGAGCAATCATTCCGGCTTCTTCAATAAACAGACAATAATCGGCAATATTATTCCTGCTAACTGAAAGCACTGTTGCTATGCTGGTCATATTAGGTTTAAAGGGAGTACTCCTGGCAATAATAGTCAACAAATGTTTTAATTTCCTGCCTGTCGAAACATTCATCCCTGCATAGAGTGGAATATCACTCTCTAATGTTTGGTTGATTACCTGATTTAATTTTGTCTCAAAATCCTCTTCCAAAGAAAAAGGATAATATCCCCTTTTCAGATAATCATTGAATAGTGGCAGAGGATGATCAATTTCCGGAATATCTACTTTGTGTTCTAAAATATCATTTAAAGAATATGCATTTACTGTTATTTTATGAAATAATTGCAGATATTCTCTAAAAGACAAACCCTGCATATTATACATGACTGTTCTCCTGCTCAGGTCAGATGCACCTTTCTTTATGTCGAGAATGGAAGAACCTGTAAACACTATGTTTAGTGCAGGATAATAATCATATATAAGTTTTAGCTCTTTTGACCAATCAGTGTATTTATGAATTTCATCTATAAAAAGGTATTTCCCTCCTTGTTTCACGAATGTATCTGCCAAATCAACAAGCTTTTTGTCTGCAAAGTAAAAATCTTCAGTTGTTACATATAGTGTTTCTTTCAGATTAAGATGTTTTTTGATATATTGCAGAACCAAAGTCGTTTTTCCAACCCCTCGCGGTCCGGTTAAACCAATCATGCGATTACTCCAGTTAATTTCAGCAAACATATACCTGAAAAATTCGGTTTCAATGCCTTTCAGGAGCTTATTAAAATGTTCATACAGCTTTTCCATATTTATTTTTTTACAAATATATTAGTTTTTGCACTATAATAGTGCATAATTGAACATTTTTTGCACTATAAGAGTGAAAACACACCTTCTTACCTTACCTTGTCATGGAAAGCTTTCATAACTGAAGATGGCAATAAAGTTTTCGAATAAAAAACAACTTGACCAGACCACATTGGTAACATTGAAGAAATTATAGAGAAGTCGATTTACCTGCAAATACTAAAAGTTTTTTGGATGATGCCGCCCTCGAAACTATTCTTAAATAAATATAACACCTGCCTGTATTTAAATCAGAATTATTAGTTTTACATCCGAATATAAAAAACCTTATAGCTATCCAAAATGAAAAAAATAATAATACTGATCCCGGCATTACTAATCTCAATAATCGCATTCTCACAAGGTATTAATTTTGAAACCGGTACCTGGGAAGAAACACTTAAAAAGTCACAACAGACAGGCAAACCAGTCTTTGTCGAATTCTATAAAAACGGCAGTGATTCCTGCGAACATATGACTAAGAATGTCTATATCCTCGAGACTGTCGCTAAAGCATATAATGAGAAGTTTATTTGTTACCGCATGGACGCCGAAAAAGCAGAATATGCACAGCTGGCCAAGAAATTAAATATTTCAACACTGCCATCTTTTGTCTTTTTCAATCCTGACGGTATGCCATTTTGCATTTCAAACGGTGCCACAAGTCCAAGGAAGTTTAT
>CAZCPI010000243.1:0-3510 GCA_964500535.1 uncultured Bacteroidales bacterium | reverse complement strand
TTCCGACAGGGAAGATTCTAGGTCCGTAAGTATAGGGCAATTGATTGTCACAAATAGTTAGTGCATCGACATGATTGTATGTGGGATTTACAGTTAGAGTTAAGTTAACCAGGCTGTCACAATTATGAATGCTACTGAACATTATCGGATATACACCACTGAGAGTGCCTACAGGGAAAATGGTATCTCCATAATTGTAAGGAAGTTCACTCATACAAATAGAACGAACATCAACGTGATTGTAGGTTGGATTGACGCTCAGATTCAATGTTACGGTACTGTCGCAATTATTTGCGGAAGAATAATGGAAGAGATGTTGTCCGGAGAGTGTTCCGATTGGGAAAGTAGTGGACGCAAAAGTATAAGGAAGTTCGTTATCGCAAATAGTGATCGCAACAGTATGGTTATAAGTTGGGTTTACGGTAAGTGTCAGTGTAACGAGGCTATCGCAACTATTTACGCTTTGGAAATGTATTGGATATTGACCGGTGGATGTCCCGACGGGGAAGATGTAATGTCCGTAAGTATAGGGCAGTTGATTGTCACAAATAGTGAGGGCATCGACATGATTGTATGTAAGGTTAACGGTTAGAGTCAAGTTAACCAGACTGTCGCAATTATGAATGCTCCTGAACATTATCGGATACACACCACTGACAGTACCTACAGGGAAAATAGTATCTCCATAAACATAAGGCAAATTGTTATCACAAATCACTTCAGCGTCGAAATGATTATATGTAGGATTAACGGACAAATTTAATACAATCAGGCTGTCGCAATTATTAACCGTATGGAACATGATAGGATAATAGGCACTGACGGTTCCAATTGGGAAAGTAGTGGTAGCATAAGTATAAGGAAGTTCATTATCACAGATAGCTATATTAATAGTATCAATAAAAGTAGGATTAACTGTCAGATGGAGCTGAATAATACTATCACAAAAGTCAACAGTTCTCAATACAACATTATAATCCCCGGTTATAGTCCCCACAGGAAAAGTCTGTGAACCATAGGAATAAGGGAGATCATTATCACAAATCGTTACAGAATCATAATGATGATAAACGGGATATTCGGCCAGGTTTAATATAACTGTACTGTCACAACCATTTACTCTTTGCAAGTGTTGCGTATAGACACCTCCGCTATCGGCAACAAATCCAAAATCATTATAAACTTGACCATGACAGATTGCAGAGGATATACTTGTAGTGGTTCGTTCATTAACGGTAAGATTCAAATTAATAATGCTATCGCAATAGTTTGCTGTTTGAAGCATTATAGGATATGTCCCGGAAACAGTACCAACGGGGAAAGTAGTGTTAGAAAAGGTAAATGGCAAATCATCATCACAGATCACTTCAGAAACATAAAGGCTATAGCTTGGGTTTACTGTTAGAGTTAGTTCAATTACACTATCACAACCCATCACAGTAGTTAAAGAATCATAGTAAATTCCCGCAGTTGTAAGTAAATCTCCTCCAAAAGGAAAAGTATCTCCCTGGCAAATTGTTTCATAAACGGGTGTCAGATAATTTTGGTTAGTAATAATTTTAGAGATCTCAAAATTCTTTTCATAAAATAGTCCTCCAAAGTCGCTTGAGCGAACATGAACTGTATATAGTTCTCTACCGTCACAGTTGAAGTTACTATTGGTTAAAAGTTGATTATTGTTAATTGTAAAATATTGGTTATCAAAACTATTTCCTTCAGATGATGGAACTAACTGATAAGTAAATGGCAAGGAAATATCATTATCAATTGTGGTAAAAGTTCCAATTACAGTACTTGCAATTGCATTTTCATAAAAAAATGCAGGAGAAAGCCAGATATTGGTTGGGGCTTCATTTTCGTTCAGAATAAAATCAGGAGTTGTAGCAAAGGTCTCTTTATTTCCAACATTATCGGAAGCTACTGATACAAAACGATAAGTATTTCCTGCAATATAGTTATAGGTTACAGCACTATCCGGATTATAAACACCTGCTGAAGCATAAGTTCCATTATTTACAGAGACAAAGAGTTCTATTTCTTTCACTCCCGAACCTCCCGGGTCATCTGCATAGGTAAAGTCAAGATTGCATATCAGATCGGATTCGTTTACAGAGATTGTATCACAGTGGCTTGAAGGAGCAACAGCGTCAAACTCATTCTTCCAAACATTTGTTCCAATAGGTGCATTTTCATCGAAAACAATTGATGCATCTGCAGAAACCGTATCTCCGGTGGCTAAATTTGAATTTCCATAAATGTAAAAACTGACAAATCCTTCTCCATTTCCGGTTTCAACATTATTGACAGGAAGAAATCCCATTTGAGAACTTGCGGGTTCGAAACCTGTTGCAGGGTCAATACTTTGTAAAATCCAAAATGCTTTTTGCTGAACAATATCAATACCGGCAGTAACGTCCACCCATACTCCCAAAGAGTCTGATACATCAAGTCTTTGGTTATATGAAGTAGCATTTGAGGGAACAGTAAATATAAAATCTCCAAAACCAAAATTACCTAAACGGAAAGAAGATATGTTATGGTTTGTGGGTATAGGATAAGATATTGTTACTAATGATGCCGGTGCCGTAGCAAAGTCGGGGTCATTTTCAAAATGGATAGTATAGTTCATTTTTTCGGAGACAGCCACCATTTTGTCATTTCCATATCCTTCAGGACCGTCAATTTCATTTGGATCCTGAGCACATTCAATCTTTTTCAGATATACTTCAACCATGCCAATTCCTTCATTCCCCAGACTGTCAGTAACACTACAGTAATAGGTTCCGGAACTGCTTACAGTTTTAATTTGCCAATCGTAATAGTAGGGTGGGACCCCACCGCTGGCGCTGGAAGTTAATGTTGCTGTAGGAGTAGACCCACAGGGGACATTTGTTGTGGATACGGCAATCTGAACATCGATCCAACATTCGTCTTCTTTTGGCAGAATCTTGACACCCTGAAAAATCACCTTATCAGGACACAGAGTGGGGCGAACTTCAACAGTATACACTCCACTGTGTAATCCGGTGATAAATTGGTTATGTAAAGTGTTTCCATTCGGTAATGTCCATGTTACCTGATAATCACTTGTTGAACCATTCGGAAATGTAATGGATAATTTACCGTCATATCCCGGATTACAAGATTCTTTTTTGATTAGATTAATTCGGAATACATTGGAACTCGATTGTGCATGCAATAGTTCATTGCTGAAACAAAGCAGGCATAACACAACAAATAAGAGTCTAATCCTATTGATGTTGTGTCTTTTCTTATTAAAGATTGTAATCTTATCCATGACTATTAATTTTACTATTTATCAATTTTATGTTGTTTCTTTTATTCACAGGCATCTCCAATGCCATTACAGTTAGTATCCAATTGGTCGGGATTGACAGTTTCAGGGCAGTTGTCAATACTATTAGGAATACCGTCGCCATCAATATCATCATCACACAGATTTCCCACACCGTCACCATCCATATCTTCTTGAGCGGGATTATAGTTTAG
>CAZCPI010000242.1:0-3522 GCA_964500535.1 uncultured Bacteroidales bacterium | reverse complement strand
CTCGGCAAAAACGAAGTAAGCTTCGTCTTTGCACTCGCTTCTTAAAACTTTCATTAACTCGGACGTTTTATTGAAGCATGCTCGTTTCAGTTGTTATTTCTTTTTGAGGAGAATTTTCATAATATCGTCAGTGTTGTTTTTGGATTCAATATATATCAGTATCAGCTGCCTTTCAGGTTTGAACTGCTCATTAAACAGGATAAGCCTGTTTTGCTCATTTCTTTGCGGGAGATGCAGGTAAATCGAAGTCACTATACCGTTTGAAACCACTTGCTTGATTTTTTTGGCTCCTTTTTCATCCATAGAGATTTTTTCTCTTACAAAGTCAGCCGCTGAAGGATCATTCTTGATGTTGATGCTTTTGAACATCGAGAATTCATAATCTCCCAGAACTTCATTGGTCAGACTGACCATGACAGCATTCTTTTTTTTGCCGTATGTCTCAAAGACTTCATTTATATTGAGACCTTTTTGTGCATTGACCTGCATCGCAAATCCGGACAGTGCAAAAATGGCAATCAGGATATATGATTTCTTAAAATTGCTCATATCATTGCTTTTTTATCGTTTGTTAATCATATTTATTGGGCCAGCCCCGCGAAAACGCTAAGCTGTTGCTCTATTACATCGTTATCACTTTGGAGTAGTCCTGCGCTTTTACTTACTTCATCATCTTCTTCAGACAAAACATTCATTGATGTAATGGCTTCTTCTTTAATGATGTTCAGATTAGTGCATTTCTTACCATTTATATATGCGAAATCGTTTTTGCTTTGGCTGTAAGATTTGGTTGTGGTAAAAATAAATGCCATTACCACGGCAGCTACGCTCATCCAGCTTATCATCCTTACTACTTTTCCACCGGGTTTCGACTTATGTGATTTGGTTTCGGTTTTTGCATTATGGATATCATCAGATAAAGACGGATTTAAGTCGTCCTTTTCATCAGCATCACCGATTTTCGCCAAAACGCTTTCGATAAAGTCATAGTCATCTGATGAATCATTTATTCTGACATTAGCTTCTCCAAAATCCGGAAGAAGTATCTGAAGATTTTCGATAGCATCATTTGTGCTTTTTTTCTGTTTGTCAAAATAGCCAAACATTGCTTTTTCAGCATGAAACCTTTCCGGTACATCTTCACGAGCAAGGAAGTCGTGAAGAAGCCTTTCTTCTTCTTTTCCTGTAAGTCCGTCATAATACTTTTCGAGTAATACTTCGGCTTCCTGTATGCTTATTATCCTGCTCATTTTTTATGTTGTTATTCTTATATATTCTTCTCTTACTTTTTTTCTTGCTCTTGAAAGATTTACTCTGACTGCTTCGACATTGGTTCCTGTTATTTCCGCTATCTCACTCAATTCATATTCTTCAATATCTTTCATCTTTATTATCGCTTTTTGTAAAGCGGGCAGGCCCTCGATGATTGCCTTCAAAACTTCCTCCGAGTTCTTTCGCTCAAGCTGGAGATAAGGATTGTCCGGACCTGCCCGCCTGTATAATTCGTCCTCAATAGGTTCGTTCCTGTCCCTTAATCTTATTTTGTCGATACAGTGATTCTTTATTACTGTTATCGCCAAAGCTGTAAGACTGTTGTACTTCTCAAGGTTGTCACGCAAATTCCACAGCCTGATCAGGGTTTCCTGGACAGCATCTTCTGCGTCATCCCTGTCTTCAAGCATTCTGTAAGCTGTCATAAACAGCTTATCGCGAATTGGCATTATTTCATTTTTGAATAAGTCAGTCTTCATTTTCAGGCATCATCAAATAAATGACGGTATTACCCGCCAATCGTAACATCGGTTGTTAAAAAAAACGAAAATACATAATTCGGGGCGTACTGTTGTGCAAAAAATGTAAATATTATTATATTTGCCAATATTAAGTGCATATAATGTGATTATATACACGAAAACCGCACATAATATGTGATTTTTACTTTGTTTGAATAAAATTGAGTAGTGTTTTTGCAATTAAACCAGTTCAAAAAATAAGTTTCTATGAAAATTCAACGGGATATAATTGAACAACTCAAGAAATGGAGGGATAAGGAAGTACGCAAGCCTATCCTTTTAAAAGGAGCCAGGCAGACTGGAAAAACCTGGATTATGGAAGAGTTTGGAAGAGACTGTTTCGAATACGTTGCTAATTTTAATTTTGATAGAGTTGAAGAGTTGTCAGGTGTTTTTGAAAAAACAAAAGACATTAAAAGAATTCTTATAGAACTTTCTTTATTTACAAATGTACCTATTGAGCCTGGGAAAACACTGATTATTTTTGATGAAATTCAGGTTTGTGAAGGAGCTCTTAACAGCCTTAAATACTTTTGTGAAGATGCTCCTGAATATCACATAATTGCAGCGGGTTCACTTTTAGGAGTAGCTATACGGAACAAAAAGATGTCTGTTCCTGTAGGTAAAGTTCAAATTATCCAGGTGCGCCCTGTTTCCTTCAGTGAGTTTATCCGGGCCTCAGATTATGACATATATAGTTATATAAACAACATTCAACAAATTGAACCAATACCTGATCTTATTTTTAATAAATTGACAGTAGAATACAAGCGTTATCTTGTTTCTGGTGGTATGCCTGAAGCTGTAACAGCTTTACTTGGTAATGAAGGCATTGAAACTGTTGAAAATGTTTTGCAAAATATTCTGGATCTGTATACTCTTGATTTTTCAAAATATGTAGCTCCGGTAGATATTCCACGCATTAATAATTTGTGGAAATCTTTGCCATCTCAATTAGCTAAAGAAAACAGGAAATTTGTATATAATGTAGTAAAAACCGGTGCACGTGCCCGGGAATATGAAGATGCATTGCTTTGGCTTGAAGAAGCAGGACTGATATTCAGAATTTTTAATGTTTCAAAGCCAGGCATTCCATTAAGCGCATATCAGGATTTATCAGCTTTCAAGGTTTATGCTTTTGACTGTGGCTTATTAAGGCGTCTTGCTAAACTATCTCCTGAAGTCATAATTTCTGGTAATACCGGTTATGTTGAATTTAAAGGAGCAATTGCTGAGAATGCTGTATTACAGGCGATTGTTAATCAATATGATGGTTTTCCATTTTATTGGAGTTCTGAAAACAGGGCAGAGGTTGATTTTCTTATTGAGCATGGCGTATCAATAATTCCTGCGGAGGTGAAGGCTGAAAACCGAATTAGTGGTAGGAGTTTGTCCGTCTATTCGAATAAGTTTGAACCGGGATTAAAAATACGATATTCAATAAATAATCTGAAGAGGAATGAAGGGCTTATTAGTATTCCATCTTTTCTTGCAGACTGGACTTATAAGATAATTCAATTAAGCAAACAGGAATAAAGAAATTAATCAGAAAGTTTCATGCCTTCCTCGAGCATTTCGGCGGCAATGGTGAGTTCGTCGTACCATTCCTGACCGAATTTGCGGATGAGTGGTTCTTTGAGGTATTTATAAAGGGGAGTTCCGGTGATTTGTCCTAGTGCTCTTGCTCCTGAGCAGATAGACCATTGCTGGTAGTTTACAGCAGTGTATT
>CAZCPI010000241.1:0-3583 GCA_964500535.1 uncultured Bacteroidales bacterium | reverse complement strand
TTTTATATGCTTGCTTTTCGTAAGCCTCATCCAAAGCGCGTTTAACAGCATACGAAAGCCTTTCAGGCCTGTCTTTCAAAACATAATCAACTGCTCCGTGTTTCAGTAAATCAATAGCAGTTTCTTCACCTATTGAGCCTGATACGCAAACAAAAGGCACTTCGGGACAAATTTCATTACAAATCTTTAGTGCTTCAAAAGCGTTGAAGCCTGGCAGATTGAAATCCGATAATATAATGTCAAACTTATCATTTTTTAAGTAAGCAACAAAATCGGATTCCCTCTCAACATGAGTAAGATCAAGCACGTAGCCTGCATCAATCAGTTGCTCTTTTACTAATTCAAAATCATGTCTGGAGTCTTCAAGTACAAGAAGTTTCAGGTTAAAACCTTTTGTACCTTCTTTTGCATCCATATATTTTGTTTATTAAGGTTGCTCATTCAACAAAGCCCAAAAGAAACCTATACTTTTTGCTGCATCCATGAAATCATTAAAATCCACTGGTTTCACCACATATGCATTTACACCAATTTCATAGCATTTCTTAAGATCGGGCTCCTCTCTTGAAGAAGTCAGCATCACTACCGGTATAGATTTGAATCTGTCATCATTTCTGATAGCCGTAAGGACTTCAATACCATTCATCCTGGGCATCTTAATGTCAAGTAAGATTACCGCCGGATTACCATATTTCCGGTTTGAAAATTTTCCGGTACAATTGAGAAACTCCAAAGCCTCAACACCGTCATTGGCAACAAATACGTTGTTAGCCAGATTATGTTCACTCAAAGCTTCAATTGTAAGCTCAATATCCTGAGGATTATCGTCAACAAGTAATAATGTCTTTATGTCAATCATCTTAAGTTCTGTTTATTTTCGGTAAGTAAAAATAAAAAGTTGCTCCCTCATTAAGTACGCCTTCAGCCCATACCATGCCGTTATGTTTGTGAATTATACGCTGCACATTTGCAAGCCCTATACCTGTCCCTTCATACTCATTCTGAGAATGTAAACGTTCAAATACACCAAATAGTTTACTGACATATTTCATGTCGAAACCAACTCCGTTATCCTTAATATAAAAAATGTAGTTGCCTTTTTCTTCTTTATAACCAATTGAAATCTTTGTTATATCCCTGTCCCTCGAAAACTTTAAGGCATTACTTATCAGATTAATCCAGACCTGTTTAAGCAACGGGTAATCACCGTTGACTTCAGGTAATTTCATAATCTGCCAGTCAACCTTTCGGTTTTCAATATCAGGTTTTACTTTTTCAATAACTTCATCTACAAGCGCATTCATTTCAAAGAATTCCCTGCGCATTTCCTGTTTTCCTGTCCTCGAGAAATGAAGTAAATCATCTATCAACTGCCCCATTTGTTTAGAGGCATCGGTAATAGTATCAAGATAATGTTGAGCTTTTTCCGGTAGCTGATCCTTAAACCGGCTGTTAAGCAAATCTACATAACCATTTATGTGTCTCAATGGCGCTCTTAAATCATGTGAAACCGAATAGCTAAACGATTCCAGCTCTCTGTTGGCTGCCTCAAGTTGAGATGTACGTTCAATTACCCGCTGTTCAAGAGTTTCGTTAAGTTTTCTGGTTTCTTCTTCGGCTCTTTTACGTTCAGTAATATCAATAGAAAGTATAAATACTCCTTCAGGTACAGGCTGAATACTTAAATCGAACCATCCCAAACTACCGTCATCAAAAACGAACTCATTTTCTAAATGTTTAGCAATACCGGTTTCAAATACCTGAGCAATTATTTTATAAGTTTGAGTATTTTCAATACCAGGCCACATATCCATAAAACAATTGCCTAAAAGTTCTGAGTTAGGTCTATGACTATGAAACTCAACCGCCGGATTCAGATAAATATATCTCCAGTCAAAGCCGATTATCTGACAGCCTTCCATCATATTATAAAGAACCTTCCTGTAACGCTCCTCGCTCTTCGATAATGCATCATTTAATTCAAACTGTTCAAGATTTTTAAATGTAATATCGCTAATAAGCTGAGTCATATCCAGCAGAAAGTCAATCGCAACAATTACTTTTTCTTCTGAAACCACAGGCACCTCATCAAGAGCTTTCAAATATTCAGTTTCATCAAAACCAAATAGAGCAGCCTGTTTTCTGAAAAAATCACGATCAGGTTCCTCATAAAAAAACTGTCCTGAAAAAAGATTGGCAACATGTTGATCATTAATAATGATTGGGACAGCAACATCAACCAGACCATTCAGACATTTATAAAAGTTGCATCTTTCACCGCTCTCCAATTTTCCGGCAAGTATTGTGTCGCTAATCGTACACCTTTTAGAACATTCAGGATGAACACGATGAAAATCAGTGCAAATCCTCCTCCAACCAGATTTAGATAAAATGTTGCCGTCGAGATCCAGAATAGCGGTTACAAAGCCGGTAGTGCGGTTAAAACCTTCAAGCAGAGAATTAACTCTCTTAAAGTCAATAAATTTAAGAATATCTATTTCCATAGCAGCCTGTTTTTAAAGTATAAAGGCAAAACAGAAAATATCAAATTCCAAATCAGAAATCCATAAAAAAAGATTCCTTTGACCAAAAATATTGTGGAGATTTATTCTTTTAAACTAACAGTAAATTTAAAAAAAAAATGAATACAAACACAGACTATAATAAGATTTTTAAAAGTAGAACAATACGTACAATTGACCGTTAAGTATATCTGAAGCAACAGTATAAGTATTTTTAATTGATTCATTCCTGGTAAACTTTACTTTCCGTAAATTATTATCCCAGTTTTCAGTATCTTTTACATATCTGCCGTCAATATATTTTAAATAACTAAGTCCGGCTTCTCCCCCAAGCGAAACCTTTGGGAAAATAAAATACTCTACCCCGGCAAAACCACGCAAACCGATGCCGGTACCACTATAATTTGAAAGCATAATAGTCCTGACTACGTAATCTGCATTATGATTGTTAAAATCGGAAGAAGTAGGAGTTGTATTAGTTGAAGACATTATATTACCCCAATTGTAGTCATATTTATCACTAGAAAAATTCAATCTTAATTCTGCACCGTAAGAAAACTGTAAACGGGATTTTCCTCTCCTTTTTTCTATACCAAATGAAAAATCAGTATTGTTATGATATTCATTCAATACATCTGTAACCTCTTTACCGGAATTGAAATCGTCGGGTACATTATCTTCATACTTTTTATTAATTGCAGAAATTGCCAGCTTTGCGCGAACTGCAGTATTTGAATTCAGGAAGTATTTACCATAGAGACTATTCCCGTTAAGTAAATTAAGATTAAATGAAACCGGGACATCATCCTTTAAAATATTACCAACTAAGTCAATAAAAGGATTCGCAGAAATACCAATTGCAAAATCACCTTTTTGAGGTAAAATGATTCTGTCTTTTTTGTCTTTTAATAATAAATCATCCTGAGATAAAACAATTGGAGATACAATAAAAAAAAGCAGTATTGCTAAAACCAGTTTTTTCATATGTTATTTTGATTTTTTACACTAAGGCCATATGGAACGCCGCATGCCAAAAAATTTGTCCATTCTGAACAGTAGTT
>CAZCPI010000240.1:0-3588 GCA_964500535.1 uncultured Bacteroidales bacterium | reverse complement strand
TTGTTCCTGCTTTTCAGATGATTGATGATGTGATAGTAAAGAAATGGCGTGATTATGTCAGCGCAGGCGGCAATATTATCTTCACTTGCCGCACAGGCCATAAGGACAGGTACGGAAGACTCTTCGAATGTAAGTTTCAGGGGAAAATGTCTGAGCTTATTGGTGCTGAAATGGATTTCTATGATCTTTTACAGCCTGCTAAACCCGGTAAAGTAAGTTTCTCTGATAGTGATTATGAATGGTTCACATGGGGAGAAGTTTTCAAACCTTTTAGCGGTACTGAGGTCTGGGGCACTTACAAAGGTGATTTTTATGACGGCAAACCTGCGATACTTCACAGAAACTTTGGTAAAGGCACTGTCACTTATGTAGGTCTGGACAGCAAGGATGGTCTTCTGGAAAAAGCTGTTTTGAGTAAATTATATTCAAAAATGAATGTTGAGCTGATGAATCTTCCTGAAGGTGTTTTAGTTGAATATCGTAATGGTTTCGGCATAGCTATGAACTACTCTGACAAAACATTTACTTTCCCGCTGAAACCGGGCAAAAGGATACTTGTTGGCACTCCTGAAATGAAAACCACAGATGTCCTTGTTTGGGAGGAATAGTTTTTAATTGGTTTATTATTAAGTCTGCATAATCTTCTTGCAAGAGGCTTCATCATTTACCCGGCACTCCTGCTTCAAATAGTTTTTATTCCGGACATTGTCCTGTCTGAGAAAATGATTAATATTGCCGGGAAATAAAAAAATAAAAATGGTATAAGATGAATGTCATTACTTTTATCGGAGTCCTTGCGGCAGTATTCTCAACTATTAACCAGTTGCCTCAGGCATGGAAAACCATTAAAAGCAAGGACACGCACAGTCTGTCGCTCATAATGTATTCAATGGTCTGGATCGCGACCTCTCTTTGGCTGGCTTACGGCATTTTGCTCAAAGACACTCCGCTGATTTTATCAAACAGCGTCTCCATCATCCCTATCACCTATATCCTCACCATCAAAATCATAAACACCGTTACCGGCAGGGATGCCAGAATTGACAAAATCATCAAGGGAAACCGGTAATAACCGACCCCGGATCAATTATCCTGCAAGCCGGTAACGTTATTTTGAATCAGCCTTTTTACTTGTGGTTCCTGTGTGCTGGTGACTCTTATAAGTTTGATGCCATGTACGTCGTCAAGGTATAGAGTCGGACGTGCATCTGGTTTCAGGAAATCAAACTGAATATCTCTTAAAATGACGTTTTTGGCATGCCTGATAAAGAAACCTGAAGCCGGAATACTACCGAACATTGAAGGCTCAGGATACTTCTTTTCATTTTCCGGAGGAGTAAGAGCAGCCATTTCAGGGGTGCCTCCACCTTTATAAACTATTTTGACATCACTGATCGTTACATCTTCGACATAAAAACCCGGCATGCCGTTTATGATGCTGCTGAATCTTCCGTCTGCATCAAAACAATTGATGTTACTGATTGTAATCCTCTTCATCCTGCCGACAGGAGTACCCTGAGGGCTTCTCATACGAGCTCCAAGTCTGAGGAAGATCGGAGAGTTGACAATATCTCTCATTGTTATGTTGTTAATGCAAATATCTTCCATGACTCCACCGTCAACGGTTTCAAGAGCAAGACCACGGCAATTTTCAAAAACACAGTTGGAAATAGTAATATTTTTGAAACCACCGCTTGACTCTGTGCCAAACTTAATCCTGCCGGTGTTAAACTCCTGATCGGGAGCCTGGGGTTCATCGGTCTTATATGTACCGTCAATCATTGTACCTCTGTCATAACCGCTGACAAAACAGTTAGTAATGGTAACCTTCTCAGTGTCTTTGAAATATCCAAGTCCGTAACTGGCTTTCAGTACAATTGCATCATCCCAGGGAGAGTTGATGCTGCAATCAGATATTCTTACATTTCTGCAACAATCTATATCCAAGCCATCCCTGTTAGTATCAATCTTTACGTTACTTATAGTCATGTTTTCAACTCCGGTCGCAAGCAGAGCGAAGTGACCGCATCTGATCATCGTGATATCCTTGATATCAACATTCACACATTCCTTCAGCGCAATCGCCTTATTTCCAACACCTGTCAAACGGCTTTCTTCACGTGTAAGTCCATATCCATGAATAGTGCCGAAACCGGTTATCCTTATATTCTTCAATCCAATACCCCAAATCAGACTGTTTTTCCAGTGGCTATGCCCAAAATCCTGGAATTTCGTGAATTCATTGGCTTCTGCTGCATCAAAGCCATCGTTTTGCGTTGGCTGAGCGGCCTTAAGGATAGCTCCGTTATCGAGATACAAATGGATATTATCTTTCAGCCTGACAGAGTAGCTTAAATATTCACCGGCTGGAAATACTACAGTGCCTCCTCCTGCTGCTGACGCTGCTTCAATAGCTTTATTGATTGCCGGAGAATCAATACTCTTGCCATCTCCCTTAGCTCCATAATCTTTTACATTATATTCCATTGCCTGACTAAAAGTGGAAATCAGGACCGAAACCAGGATGAGGTGTAGCTTCTTCATTTTTTTTATCGTTTTTTGTAGTTAACTCTTTTTTGAACAACCCGGGAAGCATATAGTAATTATAATCAGCTTCCTGGTTTTGCCTGTAAATGCAATAGTAAAATTTTTCTCCTGACTTGACAGCGTTGGCAGCCGTCATGACCGGAGCTTCGGTTTTCTTGCCAGATTCCCACAATTGAAGCGGATCAGACATTTTGTTAGCATCAGAAAGTCTGGTTTCAGTATCAAGGGGAGCAACTCCCATCATGACCTTAAGTTTGTTATTGGGACCGAAATAGACTGTAAATGAATTTATTTCGCGGCTGAAAACATTGTTAAGACATTGCTCAGGCTTGAAAAATTCTTTTTTTTCAGCCTCAAGGTCCAACGCCGAACATCCTCCGTATGCCCAGATAAACTTCAGACTATCAGGGAGATTATTGCCCGACAATTCGATTATCATCCCGTTTGAAGCGGACAATGGCAATACATGCATCAATAACTGCCCTTTTCCCAACAATTTGTCTGAAACCGTGACGACCCAGCCTCTGTCTTTTTTGTCGATTTTTACTTTCTCAGCGTCTTTAAGCCACAGGCCTTTATCTCCGGCAATTATCCCGGTAAGATAATAACCACCGGTTTCAGGCATAAAGAAACCGAAGTCTGTACCTCCTCTGGAGATTACTCCAACCTTGTTCCCGCCATCTTTCAGCAGATAATATTTATTATTCTGAGCTATAAAAGCCTGACTGAAACAAAGAAACAATATAAGTACTCCAAAAAAACTTTTTCTCATAGTTCATTTATTTTTATGCTCCCGGCGGTAAGCTTCGGGGGATTTCCTTTTTACGAAAAAGATAACCCAAATAAATTGGCTGACTCAACTGCAAGTCAATGGATATTTGGTTATCGTTGCCCCCTAATTCCTTGCCTGTCTGATTTAAGTTCTGACTCAGCTGCAAAACAGCAGATACATTGCTTGCTAATCATCAATTACCGTCAGGTTTCTCTATTTCAACAAAAGGACTTGAAGGTAATGAAAATGATTCAAATGAATCCGGTTTT
>CAZCPI010000239.1:0-3594 GCA_964500535.1 uncultured Bacteroidales bacterium | reverse complement strand
GCATTGAAGTATAAAGCATCTAATGATTTGTCACTCAATGCAACACTTGGACTTTATTACAACTATGATCAGGAAAGCCTGTTTATCCCCGGTATCAACAATAATGAAATACTTCCGATTTATGATCAGTTCGGTCAGGCTGTCAATACAGTAAAAGTCGGTGTTTCTGAAACCTTTAATATGTATTACGGTCTTAACGCTGTTTACAAAAAACAACTTGACAGCAAAAACTTACTAAGTGTAATAGCAGGAACCCAGCTGATTACAACCGAAAATGAGTTTGATGCAGGATCTGGCAGAAACACCCCTAACGACTTTTATCAGACACTGGGAGATGTAAACAAAATAGGAAGATTCTTCTTCGGATACAATGAAGTGTGGAACTGGATGAGTTACTATCTGCATGCAGACCACACATATAATAATTTACTGAAGACAACATTAAATGTTTCATTTGACGGAGCATCTTCAACAGGACCTGACGCCACAAGATTCGGAGCGTTCCCATCATTGAGTCTGACATATCTTGCCAAAAACACAGATATGCTGATATCTTCAACAGTATTCAACAAACTTAATTTCAAAGCAGATTATGGTTTGACAGGTAACAGCAGGTTCTCATCAAACTACGGCAAGTATTATTACACAAGTAATCCCTACCAGGAGATTGCAGGCATCATCCGTGCCAATGTGCCTAATACCAAACTAAAATATGAGCAGGATCTGCAGTTGAATCTTGGAGTTGAAGCATCGATGTTTGATAATAAGCTTGATTTTTCTCTTGGATATTTCAATACTCAGGCATCTGATGTTCTTATGATAAGTCCAAACTCTGCAGTATATGGCACAGGCGTTTATTACAGCAATGACGCATCTTTGTCAGGTAACGGACTTGAACTTTCATTACAGTTAACTCCGGTGATGACGAAGGATTTTGCATGGATCGTCGGAGGCAATGTCACCAAACTAAGCAATAAAGTCAAATCCTTAGGCGTAGTTGACCAGACCATACTGACACTGTCTGACGGTGCACAATTAATCACTAAAGTCAATGAAAATCCATATTCATTCTATGGATATCAGACCAACGGAGTCTTTTCAACCACAGCTGAAGCTAACGAAGCCGGTTTGAAAAATCTTAATGGCCTGCCTTACGGAGCCGGAGATGTCAAATATATTGACCAAAACGGTGATAAGACAATAGACGATAAAGACAAAGTACTTCTTGGCTCAGCATCAGCTGATTATTTTGGCGGTTTCTACAACAGATTTGAATACAAAGGATTTGCACTTGATATGAATTTTGCATTCAGTCTTGGTAATAAAGCTTACAATGCTGTAAGACGAAACCTTGAGTCAGTATCAGATTTCAGCAACCAGAGCAAAGCAGTAGTAAGAAGATGGACAATGGAAGGACAGGTAACCGATATACCAAAAGCAAAATGGGGAGATGCAGTTGGCAACAACGACTTCTCAGACAGATGGATTGAAGACGCCTCATACCTTAAACTCAGAGATATCACAATGAGTTACACATTTAAAAATCCTGTACTGAATTTCTTCCAGTCAGGCACACTATATGTTACCGGTCAGAATCTGTTTACTTTGACAAACTATCTTGGCATGAGTCCGGAGTTTTCCTACTCATACAGCGATGCTTTGCAGGGAGTTGATTATGCGAAGGTTGCACTTCCGAGAACAGTTAAAGTTGGTGTTAACCTGAAATTCTAAAGATTATGAAGACAATATCAAAAACTATATTATTGTTGTTACTTGTAATTTTTACTACAAGTTGCAAAGATTTCTTCCAGCCTGAAACCGATGACGTGCTTAACGGTGATGATTACATAAAGGCACAGACAGAAGTTTATACAGGTTATCTCGGCATAATTACAAAAATGCAGGCAGTAGGGGATAAATCAATTTACCTTACAGATACAAGAGGTGAGCTACTTGAACCTACATCAAACACGCCTTCAGAACTTATTGCCATCTATAACTACGCAGATAATCTTACAGGCAACTCATATGCAAATCCTGCAGGATATTACGATGTGGTAATAGCGTGTAATGATTTCATATCTAACATGTTTGAATATAAAAAAGAGTTTGCTGAGTCAGTAAATAAAGATCATTTCGACTGCCTTATCAGCTCAGCGATAAGAGTTAAAGTCTGGGCATATCTTACGATTGGCAAGATATACGGCAAGGCGTTGTGGTTTGATGATCCTATGATCAAAATTCAGGATCTCAGCGACAGCTCTAAGTTTGAGCTTAAAGATCTTGACGGAATAGTAAGTGCCTGTAAGAAGCTTTTGACGGAAGGCATTGAAGGTATTGACGGCAGACTTACTTTCTCCTGGTATCAATGGCTTGATCCTGAAACCGATCTGGCTACAAGTGCATACCGTTACTGGGATTATATGACACCTGAGTTTGAAGGTCTGTATGCCGAGTTGTGTTTATGGTCAGGAGACTATCAGGAAGCAGCGACAACATTGCTCAATGTTATGAATGCCAAGTTTGCGACTTCAACATCTGACGGAACACCATGGATAAGAAACGTTACGCTAAACGGTAACTATCAGACAATCTGGAATAATACTGACCCGTATCCAAGAGAAGTGGTTTCAGCGATAATATATGATTATGCCAACAACCAGACAAACAGCTTGCTGAAACATTTCGGAATAGAATATCCAAATCAATATCTGCTACGCCCTTCGCAGGTAGGCATGGACAGGTTCAACGATAATACCTTTAATCCAAAAGGTTCAGGTACAGAAACCAGGATGGGTGTAACATATAAACAAGGTAGTCAGGGTCGTTATTATATCAGCAAATACCGTCCTAATAACAGCAAGAGAGCATACCCTTATCAGGATGATGTTCACATCTATCTATACAGGGCATCTGAGTACCACTTCATGCTTGCCGAAGCACTAAATAATCTTGGTCGCCTTGAAGAAGCCGCCGCTTTAATAAACGGTGGTGTGGGAGGCAAGTTCCCGACAGGAGGAGTTACATGGGCAGGTTTCACAGATGACTGGACAGGCTCAACTTCACTTGGTACAAGGAAATATCCTAATGTAGGTATCAGAGGTACATTTGCACTTGGCAACCGTGAATTCAGGACAGTTGCTTCAGCTGAAGGACTTGAGGCAGCAAAGATGTTTAACGATAAGGCTATCATGGACGAAATGTTGCTCGAATTCCCTTGTGAAGGCAAGATTTATCCTGCATTAATCAGAGTAGCTAAACGCTGGAACGATTACAATATTGTTGCAGACCGTGTTTGCCCGAAATATGAAGGCAAAGCCGAAGAAATCCGTGCAAAAATACTTGCCGGAGGTTACTTCGTACCTTACGACCTGCAGCTTGGAAAATGATATTTAGTACATAAATGAGGGTGCTGATGATTATTTGGCACCCTCATTGTTTTTTATATACAGGCCGTTTGCATATATTTATGAAGAATTTTTCCGGCACGATATCTGCAGACTCAGATCAAATAATAATTAAAAACTAATAATAATGAGAAAAATATTGCTGATTTCGATGGCGTTACTGGTTTCGCTGAGTATGTTAGCGCAG
>CAZCPI010000238.1:0-3625 GCA_964500535.1 uncultured Bacteroidales bacterium | reverse complement strand
GGTTTCGTCAGAAATAAAAAAAATAAATTTAAATTACAAATAAATATTATAAAAAGCAGCAATAAGTAACAATAAAATTAATAATAAATGATTGTATAGAACTAAACTGGAATCAGAATTGTTTTATAATAGTCAACTATGATTTTGTAGTTAATATACTATAATACCTGGCATGATCTCCTTACGTAATATTTGGCATAGTTAGATTTTATTTGAGTAATTTAAATCCTGCACTTATGAAAACCAACATTCTGATTTTAGTTTTCTCTCTTTTTTCATGTTTTTGCTTAACCGGGCAAAATAGTGATATCGAAGAGGCTGTAGTGGCAAACGCTCATATGTTTTTGCAAAAAAGGGATGTAAGTCTCAGAAGTGCGAAATCCATGCAATTAACCAAATACCTGGAGAATAAGTCAAATAACAATCAAATTTACATTCACAATGTGGGTGATAAAGAAGGCTGGATTATTTCTGAAAACTTAGGCGGTAAAATCTTAGTTTTGGGTTACTCTTTAACAGGGTACTTTGATTATGATAAAAGTGTTCCGCATGTTAAAAACTGGTTGTCTGTTAAGCTGGATTCATTATCATTAAATAAAAAAGCGACAGAAACAATGAAGGCAGAGAAAGCATTTTATCGGATGGAGCCTTTTTTAAAGACAAAAAAAGGAGAACTCATCCAGTGGAATCAAATGCCTTTATATAATAATGCCTGTCCTGTAATTGACAGTACAAAAACACCTATAGGTTGCGCTGCAACAGCTATGGGCCAATTAATGAAGTTTTGGGAATTTCCTTATAAAAGCAGAGGCTCTGTTGATTATCAATATATTTATCTGACAAGAGACAGTGCGCTTTTTTCCTGGCAGCGAACATTTGGCAAAAGAGCTTACAATTGGGATAAAATGCCGGCATCTCTTACGGACTCTTCATCAAAGGAAGAAATTGAAGAGGTTTCTGAATTTCTTTTTGATGTAGGCCTCTCAATAAAGACAGCCTATAATGTAGGGGGTTCAGGAGTTGCGCCTGCAAATATAGTTGGATTGAACACGTATTTCAATTATACTACACCAAATGTATATCATATTTATACTGAAATTGGTAATGTTAAAACAGGTGCAGATTCTATTGAGTTTCATAATCAGGTAATAGATGATCTTCAAAAAGGTTACCCTGTTTTAGTTATTGGTTACGTATTTGGAGGGTTTCATCTGATGGTTTGTGATGGTTATGACAATGAAGGTTTCTATCATTTGAATTATGGTTGGGGTGGTCAAAGTGATGGTTATTATCATTTTTCCGAAAATGTCTGGTGTGCTTACCAGGATTTTCTTTTTGTTGACGCATATGTGGATATGATACCGCAGGAAATCCAATATTCAAGTAATGTCATGAAATATAACAAAATAGTGAAGCCGGGTCAGCAGGAAAACATAGCTATACAAATTGAAGAAAATGATCAATCATTTCCGTTTTACATTAAACCGGTAATACAATTGAAAAAATCTGATGGCTCAGTTTATATGCCTGCATTTTCATGTTCATTTGATACTATTAAATCTACTATGAAAATTTTCTACCAAACACCAGCAGATGAAGGTGCTTATAATCTGACAGTAAATCTGAAATTGGGAAATGATACAATCAAACTTGCTGATTACAGCCTGACAGTTATTGATAATTATTATAGTATTTCAGGAGATATTCAGATTTCATCTGTCAATTCAGTCAATAACTTTGGTTATCAATCACCTAAAATTGTCGTTAATGCTGTTTTACATAACAAATCAATCTCTTCTGTTATTAAAGTCAAGGGTGAAATGCTATCAGACAAGGGAAATGTTGAATATGATTTTGAAAAAAGCATAACTCTTTCAGGTGATTCAACTAATTTTAATTTTGAAGTTCCATTGCATGATATCCCTTACGGAAATAAACTTATTAAAATCAATTTAGATTACGATAATCAGGTTGCAGAAACCGATGAAGCAAATAATATTTTATTTATTCCTGTTTCTTTTAACAGGGAAATACCGGTTACGGAATGGGAAACTTTAAGAGATTTTTATAACCAATGCTCAGGAAATGAATGGATAAATAAAAAAGGGTGGATGACAAATGAGCCTGTCAGTACATGGGATGGTGTTAAAGTAAAAGATGGCCACGTAACATATATCAGTAACACGTTAGATGTATTAAAATATGTTGGAAATGGTTATATGTCAGGACCATGTGAATCAAATCCTTTCAATAATAGTGGTTTCCCAAAGAATATGGATAAACTGACTAACCTTGAGGGTCTTGAATTTTGGTTTGCGAATATGAATGATACAATACCACAGTCAGTTATCAAAATAAAATCATTGAAGAAACTTATATTGAATCAATGCAATTTATCGGGTAAGATTCCTGAAAATATAGGGGATCTCACAAATCTGGAGGTAATAATGATGGAGTGGAATAAATTTACAGGTGAATTACCTGCTTCGATTTTCAATTTATCAAAGCTGAAACGACTTATTATCCCGGCTAATTTTGATCTAACAGGTAATATTGATTCAATTGGAAAACTTCAGGATCTGGATATAATACGATTGGACAGGACCCAAATTGGAGGTAAGTTTCCTGCTGCAGTTTTCGGGCTCCCGGTACTTACACAGTTTTCTGCAAACTCCTGTCTTTTCAAAGGACAGATACCTATTGTTGAAAGGAAAAATAATCTGCTGAATTGCTTTGATATCGGAAATAATGCCTGGAGCAACAACAAAAACCAGATGGAAGGAGATATTTTTAAAACGCTTGTTCACTGTACTGATATGAGATTACTTGATATTTCAGGCAATAAATTTACCGGAACTATTCCTTCAAGTGTAGTTGGTGCAAAAGTTGCACGTGAATTTAACCTGTCTGACAATTATTTTGATTATATGGAACCAATAGTCAGAGATACATTGTCTCCGTTTTTGACCAGACTGAACGTGCAAAATAACAAGCTGGGATTCAATTCATTCGAAAACAATCAGGAGTTACTGAAAAGGAGTTTTTTTTCTTACTCTCCACAAAAGAATATTGGTGAAAAATCCACATACAAAATTGCAGCAGGAGAGAAACTCAATTATCCATTTTCTTGCAGCGGATCAATTAATTCATACCAATGGTTTCACAATGGAACCGCTCTGGATTCTCCCTCAGGTAATGGGAATTTGATTATTGAAAATCTTACTACTGAAAATGAAGGTATGTATTTCTGTGAAATTTCAAATCCAATGGTAGATAAATTAAAGCTTACGACATCTCCATTTTCACTGACTGTTTATACACCTGTGAGTGTTAAAACAGCTACAGAGCCAGAGCTAAAAATATATCCGAATCCGGTTTCAAAAGGTAAGACAATTACTATTTCAGGTTTAACCGGTGATTGGTCTTCAATAAGGATTACCAATCTTTTAGGGAAGATATTATATCAGGACTTTTTAAATGATTCCGGGGATATTGAGACGATGACTATAGATATTTCATCTTTTAGTGAAGGTGTTTATTTAATACAGATTGAAAAGAAAGGCAAATCAGTTACAAAGAAGTTTGTTGTAATGTGATATATTTGTTTTTTCAAATCTAAACCACA
>CAZCPI010000237.1:0-3631 GCA_964500535.1 uncultured Bacteroidales bacterium | reverse complement strand
TCTTCATCCTCTTAACACAATATGATAGATTCCTTTTTCGCCTTTTGTTCACGCTTGTCTTGACAAACCCAACATCTCCGCGATAACTTATCACATAATGAAAAACACTTCGACATGAGAGAACCGTCCCCGTGTGTGCCAAGCCAAACCAGTCATAAAAATCAACCCTAAATTTATCATAAAAGTATCACCTTAATCGAATGATGGTATTATACGATTCCTTTTAGATTTTCTAATGAAAAAGACTCATTCTCTGAAATGATTTGACTAATGTAAGTTTCATTGTGTAAGGAAACATTTGAAATCTTTCGCCTTAAGTCTTCAATGCTTTTTTCTCTTCGAATCTTGTCTTCGTCTGTCAGATATCCTCCTTTCATCATAGCCTCATACGAATCTAAGTGTTGCTGCTCAAAAGCTTTTAAGTGCTTCACCGACGAATCATAATCCCTATTCTTTAATGCTATCCAGTATTTACAATAGTCGAGCATATTGACATAGTCATGAAAGTATTTTCTATCATTTGCCCGAGAGTATTCGCTCTTAGTATAAATCTTACGATCCAAATCACATAATTCTTTGTAAGCATTTTTGCAGCTGTCTGCATTTTCAAAAAAAGGAATTAGATGCTTATAAATCTGTTCAATTATTCTTTTAATACATTCATCCATGCTTTCTTCCGATTTTGGATTAAACTCCCATGGATCCGGCTGTATAAAAGGCACAGGCTCAAACCGTTTCAGATCATGCGAATAAACTCCACCAAAAACATAATCTTTTTCAATTCGCAAACAAAGAGGAATTACTGCAAATTCAACCCGGCATGACCAGCCTAACATAGTTTTTTCAAGTACGAAATTTTGCATTACATCATTTTTAACCCGTACAAATGCATTTTTTTTTCGTTTGAAGCCGTACTTAGAAAACTTTACGATACACTCTTCAAGATATTTCTTTACTATGTAATCCATATCAACCTCCAAGTGCCTTTGCGGCAATGAGAACAAGAACAGGCGCAGCAGCTCCTCCAGTCTGAACTATCAAATATGCGGCTCCTGCAAGGAGAACTATACCTATAGCAGCTTTTCCAACTTGCTGCCAATTTGTTACTTTGGTATAGTCATAAGCAATTACTCCTTCTCCAGCATACCGATATGACACGTAATAGGTATCCGGTCCACTGTGAAAGACAAATGAGTCAGGGTCGACATATACCTTACCTTTATATGATTTCTTTTCAATTTCCTGTGTTACATCATTTGTCCTTAAGCCGTTACTATCCTCTGCAAAAGGCTTTGCGATAATGAAGAGCTCTTCTTTCGTAACATTATCTGAAGCAATAATCTCTCCATTGAAAGATTTAGCAAGTGTTATTCCTTCACTAATTTCAACGATAAAATTGAACTCATAATTATTGATTGGTTGAGCAATAATAATATTTTCTTTGAGTTGTGTCGTATTGATTTCATACTCTAAATCTACATTTTCAAATACGTTTGAAAATGTAAATTTGTTTTTATAATAATCATCGCTTGAGGATTTAGCTCCTGCCAACTTATAACTTATCCACCTTGCATCACCATTTCTGTTTGTTATCTCCATGCATGCATATGTGGTATTTTTTGAATCGTTCTTATCTTCGAAATAGATTTTGAAATTGTTTTTTGTATTGGATTTTTGAGCCTTATCATTCCCAGCAGATGTGATAGTCAAATCAATATCTTCATATTCACCGAAAGTGTTTTTGTAGTGTATGGGAGCTGAATTAATAATAGCAGTTATTGTGCCATCGCTATTCAGATAGTGTTTTGAATATATATCTCTGTTTGAGATAATTTCAACCGGTTTGCTTCTATCTTTACTTCTTGCAGAGGCTTCACTTATAGAAATTTTACTGAATAGGTTTGGAAATATAAATTCTGAAAATATGCAAAATGCTATGAATAATATGAATATTTTCCTAATGGTCTTACTGCCTTTATCATTTTTTATCAAACTATTCCCCTTATCAAATTAAATAATGCGAGACTAAAAATAAAATGATATTGGTTTCCTCCATTGTACATTAGTTAAATATATATGCAATAAGAATTTTTTTCTATGTCATTAGTAAAAGAAAACATCATAGTATGACGCACCGGTAGAATAATTCCCATAGGATAGCTATTTTTTCAGATGAATTCCATAAAGACAAGATTGGCTAGATCCATACCTTTTCTGCTGAGCTTCACAACCCTTTTATCATTTATCAAAAGGCCTTTCCTCGCAAGACTTGTTATTTGACTGCCATATATATCATAAATATTCAAGCCGAACTTTTCTCTAAATTCCTTTGCTTTGATTCCCTTTGTCATCCTCAGTCCCATGAACATGTATTCCGATATTTGCACTTTTTCAGTGATTTCCGAATAATTTTCAGCCGAGCTTTCATGTCTGCTTAATTTTCCGATATAATCCCCGATTCCAGTGACGTTATTGAATCTTTGCCCGTTGAAGTAAGAGTGCGCCCCCGCTCCAAACCCCAAATATTCGCGGCATTCCCAGTAAACGATATTATGTGCGCATTCATGACCTGGTTTTGCAAAGTTTGAAATCTCATAATGGCTATATCCGGAGGATTTCAGCATCTTCACCGCGTAATGGTACATCCTTCTGTCGAGGCCGTCATCAGTCTTTTGGAGTTCGCCGTTTTTATACATCTCGCCGAATTTTGTATTTTCTTCTATCGACAAACTGTAACACGACAGATGCGGCAGCTCGAATTCAAGCATTTTCCCAAGCGATTCCTTCCAATCATCCATCGTCTGTCCCGGTATCCCGAATATCAAATCTGTGTTAATATTAGCAAACCCTGCTTTACGTGCATTCTGGAGACTTGTCACATATTCGCCGCTGTCGTGTATCCTCCCGAGCATTTTTAAGAGAGATCCCTGCCAGCACTGCAAACCGATGCTGAGCCTGTTTACGCCAGCTGCCTTATAATCCGCAAATTTCTCTTTGCTTACAGTCCCGGGATTGCATTCGATGCTGATTTCCGCTCCCCGGTCTATCTCGCATGGTTTTCTTATGCAGTCCATGATTTCTTTTATGTATCCCGAGCCAACCAGCGAAGGGGTGCCCCCGCCGAAGAAAATCGTTTTGATCTGCCTGCTTTTCAGCTTTTCGCTGCTGCGCTCAATTTCATATTTTAGGGCATTAAAATATGCGGGTATGTAATTTTCCATGTTCTGATATGAATTGAAGTCGCAATACCTGCATTTTGACTTGCAAAAAGGGATATGGATGTAAAGGGACAAGGGATTTTCTCCGCTTTCAATAAACGCGCTCATTATGTGTCAAGCTTGAGAACGCTCATAAATGCGTCTTGAGGCACTTCAACCGAACCGATCTGCCTCATGCGTTTCTTCCCCTCTTTTTGTTTCTCAAGAAGTTTTTTCTTCCTTGAAATATCGCCGCCGTAGCATTTTGCGATGACATCTTTTCTGTAAGCCCGGACAGTTTCCCGTGCTATGATCTTGCCTCCGATGCAGGCCTGGATAGGTATTTCGAACTGCTGTCTGTGTATGGTATCCTTGAGTTTTTCCGCGATCCTTCTGCCTCTCGCATAAGCTTTGTCTTTATGAACGATGAAAGA
>CAZCPI010000236.1:0-3635 GCA_964500535.1 uncultured Bacteroidales bacterium | reverse complement strand
TTTGCATTTAGATAATCGTGTACACGCTTGCTGTTGACTATCAATCCGTCCTTATCGCCACATGATATCCAAAGAAGTTTAAGCTTATCTTTTGCAAGCTGTGGATTTGGCAGCAGGTCTTTAGGCATTTTTGTATTTGGAGCGGAAGAGAACCCTCCTACCCATGCAAATTTATTAAGATTTCCCAAACCGAAATTAAGGGACTGACCACCACCCATCGACAATCCGGCGATTGCCCTGTGCTCCTGGTCTTTGATGACAGGATACTTCTTTTCAACAAAAGGTATCAGGTCATTCAGCAAGTCTTTTTCAAAAGTTGCAAAAGCCTCAACCATCTCTTTTCCGTAGATATTACCCTCAGCACGGTCATTTTTCATTGCTCGACCGTTAGGCAAAACTACTATCATGGGCTCAACTTTACCTTCAGCATATAAATTATCCAGAATTACGTTTGGCAGTCCCTGATTGTACCATTCGAATTCATCGCCACCGATACCATGAAGCAGATATAAAACGGGATATTTCTTCTTCTTGTCGAAACCCGGAGGTGTGTAAACAAGAGCTTTTCTCATTGCTCCCACAGTCTTTGAATTATAAGTAACTGTGTCAATTCTGCCTTTTTGAATAAATGTTTTCGCAATGTCAAAGCCTTGCGGTGCAGAATTAACAGCTAATGTTTTTACAGAATTGATACACAACGCCATTAGTGTAATCAAGACTATTCTGATCAATGTTTTCTTCATTTGTTAGTATTTATTAGATAAGTTTTACCTTTTTCGGTTTCAAAATCAAACACATAGGTATCAGGGATTTTAACATCATTCAGTTTTGCAAGTGAAGAGACCAGAGGTTTCTTAACATTGGGAACATCATAAAACTGATTCATATTATCCCCTTTAGCTGATGTAAGTACCTTATCCCCTATAAACACAGTTTTATTTGGCAATCTCAAACGACAGTTTCCGCCATTATTTGATTTGATGCTGATGGACTTGACTTTGTTGTTTTCCCAGGTGAAACTTACGTCGAAACCTCCGGTTGCACGCAGACCTGTGATTGATCCGTTACTCCAGGCATCAGGTAAGGCAGGTAAAAGATGAATTGCACCATTCTGACATTGCATAAGCATTTCAGCAATACCAGCAGTGCAGCCAAAGTTTCCGTCAATCTGGAAGGGCGGATGAGCATCAAAGAAGTTAGGGTATGTACCTCCATTATAGCCGGATCTCACAGGATCTACAAGAGTCAACTGATCTGTAATCAGTTTAAATGCATGATTGCCATCAAGTAATCTTGCCCAAAGGTTGACTTTCCAGCCCATAGACCAACCAGTAGAAACATCACCTCGTTGAATAAGCGTAGTTCTGGCGGCATCAAAAAGTTCAGGAGTTGTAAAGGGATTGATTTGGTTGCCCGGATACAGGCCATAAAGATGTGATACATGCCTGTGTTTATCATTAGGATTATCCCAATCACCAATCCATTCCTGTAACTGACCGTATTTACCAACCTGCATAGGTGGAAGACGTTCAATAATAGTTTTAAACTCTTCGGTCAGATTTTTATCCTTGTTTAAAAGTTTGGCTGCTTTGATTGTTTTGCTGAATAAGTCAAACACCAACTGGTTATCCATAGTTGTACCCGCGGATAAAGCTGAAGCATGTCCCTGAGGTGTATTTTCGGGTGAAATTGAAGGGCTTACTACTAACCATTTATTAGTTGGTTCCTCGCAAAGGAAATCCTTGTAAAACTTGCATGCCGACAACATTACAGGATAAACAGACTCGAGATATTTCAAGTCTCCGCTATAAAGATACTTTTCCCAAAGGTGCTGACTCAGCCAGGCTCCGCCCATTGGCCATAAACCTGCATTGGCAAAATCCACGACTCCACAAATACGCCACAAGTCAGTATTATGATGAGCGACCCATCCGTCGCATCCGTACATGTTTTTTGCAGTTTTACTTCCGGTTTCAGAAAGTTCTTTTATCATCTGGACGAGCGGTTCGTGCATTTCTGTCATATTGCACTTCTCTGCCGGCCAGTAATTCATTTCAGTATTTATATTGATCGTGTACTTGCTGTCCCATGCAGGATTCGGGCTTCCATTCCAGATACCCTGAAGATTGGCAGGCTGTCCTCCCGGTTGCGATGATGAAATCAGAAGATATCTCCCGAACTGGAAATACATGCTTACAAGTGACGGATCATTAGATTTCGAAAAGTTCTTTATCCTGACATCTGTTGGCTGATTTGCAGCTTCAGAAGTACCTAAATCAAAACTTACTCTGTCAAAGTAACTCCTGAAAGTTTTAATGTGGTTTTTAAGCATTACAGAATATGCCTTTTTCTGTGCATTGGCAAGATAACCTGTGCATCTTTCAACTTCGTTTGCTGTTAATGTCTTATAATCAACAAAATTGGTAGCCATTGAAATCATGATTACCACCTCATTTGCCCTTGCTACCTCTATCTTACCTTCTTTTGTTGAAACCTTACCTCCTTTATTGAGGATTTTGGCTCTGGCATCAAATTTAACTTGTCCGGTAACGCCTTCATGATCTCCTGAAAGCCCTGTCATTTCCAGAGTATTGGCATCAATTGCAGTCGATGATTTTGACAAAGGTCCATCAAAACCGGCAGTAAAAGTTATTTTTCCTGGTTTACTGGCAGTCAGTCTCATAACAATAACCTGATCAGGTATCGATGAAAAGACTTCTCTTTTGTACGAAACGCCTTCATTTGTATATGTTACTGTAAATAAAGCATTTTGAATATCAAGCTCTCTGTAATAATCTGTAACATTTGTTGTTGCCGGAAAAGCCAGATTCAGATTACCAAGTATCTGAAATTTGGAGCCATGAAGCTTTTTTGCAGTCATTGTCTTATTGGCAAGATTATCTGCTTCACGGTACTTTTCTTCAAAAATCAATTTTCTTACTTCTGATAAAGACTCTTTTGCCAGAGTATTATCATTATCGGATGGACCACCTGACCAAAAAGTCGATTCATTTAGTTGCAACTTTTCATTTGCAGGATCCCCGAATACCATGGCTGAAATCCTGCCGTTGCCTATCGGCAAAGCTTCATTCCAGACCGTAGCAGGTTTGTCATACCATAATTTCAGCTTACCACCTTTTTCTGCATTTGCATTTGAAGCAAAAAATGACAGTAACATTACAAAAAATACAATTTGCTTGTTCATATCAATTAATCTCTGAGTTATTTAAAACTGACCCAATCTAATTCTACAATAGCATCAATATCAGATGTTATAAAAAGATCGTGTTTACCTGGCTTCACTTTTTTAATCTTACTATTGGCATCCAGCCAATTATCTGATTTTGAAACAACAATTTTAGCAATCACAGGTCCGTCAGCCTTATCCAAACGTATTTGCAATACAGTACCAACAGATGATTTGACTCTGGTACTGATATTTTTCAAAGATTTCGGGAACTCCACTGCATTGTATCTGATCCATGCACCTTTTTTGTCAAGAACAGTTTTCCATCCCGCAAAAGTATTTGTGGTATCAATAAACTCAACATTGGCACCTTCATCGCTTTTTTCACTATAACGATCTATTTGAATCTTACTTGTAGCAGAGGTCAAACCAACTCCTCTGAGAGTAG
>CAZCPI010000235.1:0-3639 GCA_964500535.1 uncultured Bacteroidales bacterium | reverse complement strand
ATGAATTGTATAAAGCAACCAAAATATTCCCGGTCACAGTTTCTACACCTTTGATCTTAACAGACAATGATTGTGAGAAAACGCCGGTACCAATCAAAACAAGCAACAACGCGAATACTGTTTTTTTCATTTTCTAATTTTTTTTAATCAAAGAGCGTATGAAACGTTGAATGCAAATAGATGCATTTAATCTCGTATCATTCTCTTAATTTGTTAATATTCAAACATCTGATAAAATACTGATGAGCAGCGCTGAAGCATCAACAGTAATATAAGAAACAACTCCAAAAGCATTTTATTCACCTATTTATAAACTGGTTTATTTTATAAACTAAACAAATAAAAAAATTAGCAATTCGTCAATTGCATTTCATTGAGGCAAATATAAACCGGTTTATTTTATAAACCAAATAAAAGTTCAACTATTTTAAAAAAAATTAAAAACAGCGTGTCACATTCCAATTGACCTTAATACAAATAACAACAATTGAAACTCCGGATCTAATCCCTGTCCATCAGAAATGAATATGCTTCAGATGCAAAATCAAAAATATCTGTCATTTTTAAATACAAATCCTCAGAAAGGAATTCATCATCAATTGGTTTAGTCCTGCTTATATAAAAATTCTTTTTCTGAAACCAATCCTGAATACCCGCAGGTAAATCATTTGGAATCCTTTTCTTGTAATTCTCACCAAAAAGCTGTAAATCTGCTCTGTTTGCAAACTTTTCAATGAAATCTCCAAATCTTTCAGGATCCAAAAGTATGTTTTCCCTGAATCTTGCCATATCAGAAGGTGTGGGAGCATAGTAACCCATTCCAATCTGATATTCTTCAGTAGTAAAATACAGGAAAAACTCAGGAGCGGTTTCAGCCAATCTTTTAGGTCTCTTAAAAGAAACCCAGGCATCAGTACGGTACGGAGTCTTATCATTAGAAAATCTAATATCTCTGTATATCCTGGATACAGCTTTGCCAACAGCGGGTGAAGTCTCCAGCAAAGGGTCAATCTTTTTCACTGCAGGTTCCATAATCTTTGCCAGATCCTTCATGGGAAACAGCAGATTTCTTTCATATACTTCCCGGTTTGAATCAAACCAGATTTTATTGTTATTCTGACTTAGTTGCCTTAAAAAGTCAATGGTTTCTACACTAAATGTCTGCATTTTTTTATTTTTACTCTTATTACAATAAACTCAAACAATATAACAATTCCTTATATGAATGTCGTCACATCATTCAAAAAAATCTATTTAACATAGTAGCAGAGCAACGATTAATTTCTTAGATATAATTCAGACTTTAAAAATATTAAACAATTTTGAGGATATCAGGTGAATATCGCCTGTTTTTTAGCAGAATGTAGAACATAAATGATAGGCGAATAGATATTTTTGTTAAAAATATAATACACGATGAACCCAATTATAATTTTTAAATTTAAAAACTACACCTTTATAATACTTGCAATATTTTCAACACTGTGCTGTCTTCAAAATGTTTCAGGCGAGAATCTCCCGGCGTTTCCCGGAGCTGAAGGATTCGGGAGATATACAACCGGAGGGCGGGGCGGAGTGGTATATCATGTTACATCTACTTCTGACGATGGTTCTGAAGGCACTTTAAGGTGGGCACTCAATAAAGCGGGTAAAAGGACCATTGTATTTGACATTTCCGGTACCATTCACCTCAAATCATCTCTGAGTATTTCATCAGGGAATGTCACCATTGCAGGACAGACTGCCCCCGGTGATGGTATCTGCGTAGCTGATTTTCCTTTCACGATAAACGCAAGCAATGTTATAATACGTTTTATGCGTTTCAGATTGGGGAACCTTAATGTCGATTACCACGAGGGTGATGGCTTAGGTGGTATGGACCAGGAGAACATTATGGTTGACCACTGCTCTATAAGCTGGAGTATTGACGAATGCTGCTCGGTATATGGAATGAAAAATATGACTGTTCAATGGTGTATTGTATCTCAAAGCCTCCAGAACTCAGGACACTCGAAAGGTGCACATGGTTACGGCGGTAACTGGGGTGGTTCCGGAGCGAGCTATCATCACAATCTTATGTGTCATCATAACAGCAGGACACCAAGACTCGGACCAAGAGCAAGTACCCAGACTGACGAAAGAATGGATATGAGAAATAATGTGATTTACAACTGGGGAGGTAACGGATGCTATGGCGGAGAAGGTATGAACGTTAATATTGTGAATAATTACTACAAACCCGGACCCGGAACTAAACAAAGAAGCACTTCATTACAATATCGCATTGCTGCAATTGGAATAAGGACAACTGCATATTGCCAGACTTATCCGGGATTTGCGCCAATGCTCCACAGATGGGGTAAGTTTTTTGTAGATGGTAACTACATGAACGGTTTCAGCAATGTAACGGCAGATAACTGGACTAAAGGTATATATGAACAAATATCAAATGAATCCAACGATAATTTATATACTCAGGCCACCAAGGATACAATGAAGCTTTCCAAACCAATTGATTATATACTTACCACAACCCATGACGCTGCGACAGCATTTAGTAAAGTGCTCGATTATTCAGGAGCATCTCTGTCCAGAGACCGGGTAGATTCTATGATGGTTTACGATACACGTTATGGCAAAGCATCCTGCACAGGTACAGGAAATATTTATGGAATAATAAACTCTCAGGATGACAACAAGCCTGCAGGAGCTGGTTCAGACTGGAATGCTTGGCCGGATTTAAAAAGTACAGTTTGTCCACAGGACTCTGATAAAGATGGAATGCCTGACAGCTGGGAAACTCAAAATAACCTGAATCCTAATGATCCATCTGATGGAAATAAAACCGATGCTACAGGCTATACAATGCTTGAAAACTATATGAACAGCCTGGTTTCAGAAATAATGAATTCAGGAAATGAGGGAGGTACTGCTTCGGGTAATACTATTGACTCTACTGCTCCTGTGACCAATAAAATAATACTTTCAAAAAAAACATATAACGGTGCAGCAAGCGCTCAATCTCCCTGGACATTCGATGGCGGATATACAATAACAAACAATAATTCTAAAGCGTATGCCACCGGTAGTGAAGATGGAATTAAGTTTTCATCTGATGTTCAGTTTATAATAAATCTACCAACATCAGTCAATGTAGATACAATAAGATTTACCGGATATGATAACTACAGTGATGCAGATTCGTATCTGAAGGAGCTAAATAGTCAGATTTATGGCAGCACGGAATATTTGTTTACTAAAAAAGATGCAGCCGGTAATTACAAGATTTGCGATCATACTATTGTATTGACAAAACCGGCAGCAGGATCACTAACTTTTATGTTTTCAGGCAAACAGGTAGTTATGACAATAACATTATCCACCAGTACAACTTCAGGACTTCATTCTCCATCAATAAATGATGAAAATCACAAACTTATCGACGTATATTCAATTGAAGGCCGTTTGGTACGAAGTAAAATCGAAAAAGCAAAAGCAACTGAAGGCCTGAAAAACGGCATTTACATTGTCGGAAATAAAAAGATTGGGGTCACCAGATAGTTAATCTCTTTTTTATCCCAGAGCTACATCAAGAAACATCATTATAGCGAAACCAAGCAATGTCCCGACAGTGGACAA
>CAZCPI010000234.1:0-3704 GCA_964500535.1 uncultured Bacteroidales bacterium | reverse complement strand
GCAGGGGCCTAGGAGGGATGATGAGAAGAAGGAGCATCCTTCTATTATCCCATACGAAAAACTTCCTGAGGAGGAGAAGGAGTACGACAGGCATACGGTGCTGACTACGATTAAGGGATTGATGGAAAACGGCTATGAGATACGTAAGAAAGACCAATAAGCAGAGATTATTATGCAGAATATAGATCATACTATACAAATCGTGTTCCCATGACGGATGAAGAAATAATCCGGGGGCTGATTGCCCGGGACAACGAAATAACCAGACAATTCTTCTTTGTACAGTGTCAGCCACTGTTTAGGAGCGTTATTCGCTTTGTTTTTTCATACAAAGTTGATTATGACGAGTTTGTTAACGAACTTTACCAGGAATTGATGAAGGACGACGCATACAAGCTCCGAAGCTTTAAATACCGCAGTTCGCTGATGGGTTGGCTGAAGACAGTGGCAATACGTCACTTTATCAACAAAAGGGATGATTTGATAGAAAATGAGAGCAAAGATCCTCTATATGAGGAGAATGATGATCCATTTGATGATCCCATAAATGCTATTTCAAATAGTATGGATCTGGATTGGCTTCTTGGAATGATGAGTAATGAACGATATGCTTATGTCATAAAAAAGTTGATTCTGGAAGAGGTTTCATACGAGGACCTGGCTGAAGAGCTTGGTACTAATACGGCAAATTTGTATAACATTAAGAAACGTGCAATGGCTGCATTGACCAGAGTTGCACTTAAAGACATCAGGAAATATGGCAAAGAATAAAAAAATAAGTATTACAGATGAATTACTTGCGGCTTATCTTGAAGGTAATACCACTCCTGAAGAAACCATGCAGGTAATCAATGCCATGGAGCATGATGAAAAATTGAAGGAGATACTAATCACCGCCGAAAGGGTAGATGTTTTGATGGAAAATGCAGAGTCGTATTACACTTTGCTACCTATGGAGCAGCTGGCAGCTAAAGAAAAAGACAATCTCTGTGATTTCCAGTGTGAGGAGTTTCTCCTCGGCAAACTCGGTATTGCATTTGATAGCAAGACTCTTTCTGAAGAAGCCAGATTTAACAAGTGGCTCAATGATAAAGGTACTCCTCTGCATAACGTTGGCAGGATACTGGAACATACCGGGTTATCGGTCGTTCGCAGATATAACGCAACAGTTGCTGATATAAAGCTTGCACTTCAAAATGATATGCAGGTGATTGTTGTCGTTAATGCCGATGAGATTGAAACCTGTACTGTCAATACTAATATCATTATTACTTACCATGCAATGGTTGTTCAAAATATTGATATAAAGGATAAAAGTATATCTGTCTTTGATCCGGCAACAACCAACAGCATCGATTTATATCCGTTGGATCTTTTCATTGATGCCTGGAGCTATGCTTTGTATTACATGGTTTGTGCCTCAGTTAAAAATTATACGAGTAGTTACGATCCTCATCCTATTGAGCTTGACGACATCGAATTGACTGATGACCTGATTGAACTTCGTGAAGCGATTGCTGAAAATGCTCATGATGTCTGGGCTGCCGGTCGCATGAAAGAAGGCTGGACTTATGGTCCTTATCGCAATGATGTTCACAAGGAAACTCCTGATCTTGTACCTTATTCAGACCTGCCGGATTCAGAAAGGCAGTATGACCGCGATATGGCTATGAGCACCATAAAACTGGTTAGAAAGCTTGGCTACGACCTCATCAAAGGTGAAGATACCGAAGTCTATCGCTCACTCATCAGCAAAATTCAGCAACATGAATCCTTCAAATGCAAAGACTGCGGCGCCCCAATCTTCAAAGACCAGGTCTACTGCGAACAATGCGGCCGTAAACTAATGTATACTGATTTTGTGGAATGATTTAAATAATCTCTATGAAACCGATAAAGATATTTGTAAGCTACAGCCACCAAAACAGTGATTGGGTAGATGAAGATATAAACTGATGCGATTGTCGATATTTCACTATTGTGAGTGTATCAGGCTTTTGCTACTTCCGTTTTAAAATGGATTCTTCGTAATTCTGGATGAATAAAGGGTAGTTATTCCAACAACCCCATTTCTTCTAGTTTCTTTAAATAAGCTTCTTTGCTTAATGGACATTTGCATAAATCCATGAAGTCGTTTTTGTTTAATTTGCATTGGACTGACATTAGCTTGATTAATGGATCTCTGATGTCATCATTATTGTGACTTATTTTAGTGGAAAGAACATATTTACCATCATGAAATAACTCCAGACGTTTATGATCGACACTTTTGTTTACAGCGTCAACAAAGCCCTTTTTCTTGAGATTTCTATATGTTTCATTGGGATCTAACACGCTCATGACTCAACCTTTTCAACCAGATGATTAATAATTGTTTTTACAATCTGATTATGTTTAGTAAGTTGTTGATTGTCCAATGAATTCAACTTTTTATACAGATAATCAAACTCTTCATTAAATACTGCCTCAGCTTCATCTTTGGTTTCACCTGTACCGATTAAATCAAGCAATTCACATTGTATCAGACAGTAGTCTTCTTCTGATTGAAACAAACAACGAAGTGGTTGATTCAATAAATATTTAGCGTTTTCCCAGACAATTACCTCTGGAGCATATTCCATAGAATATTCTTTAGGATATGTCTGTAAAACTTGATTTCTTATTCCCTTTTTAGTCTTGAGGATTTTAATTTTTGCAAATGCTTCTTCAGACATCTGTTCGTCTTTAGCGTTTTCTTTGATTTCTGTAATTAATTCTTTTTTTGCTGCTGCTTTGAATTTTCGCAGTTTGTAAATCGGAGTAATAGTATCATTAAGCTTATCATATTCGACGAATGAAACAGGAGATGTTCTGAAATCATTTACAAAATCATAAACGTTTTCTACAATCGGGTTTCTCCTGTATGGTTCCGGATAGAGCTCAATTAACTTTTTATAGTCTCCGGAGTTGGCAATTTCAGCAATCTTTTCAAATCGTTCATTAACAATATTTCTATGATTATCACAATCCTGACCAATTCTATATTCGGATCTCTGAGAAAATGCAAATGCTGGTAAAGCACTGCCTTTCTTGAAATCGACTATTTCAATTTTAAAATTATCTATATTCAGCAGATCTTCTGCAGGTAAATCATATTGAGCGATTTTTGTAATAAGATCCTGTAGGTGCTGTGATATTTTAATCAGCACATCAATAGGTAACGAATTGTATCGACCAAGCTCACCACCAATTTCAAGGTATGCACCATTTATCAGATCAATTTTCATAACTTAATTCAATTGTATGTTTCAGGTTTTTCTGGATAATAGAATCAGGCGGATTAATATAAATCCAAAGATAGTAACATTAATTAAACTTGATTTCTATTTTATATTAATTTTTTATCTGTTGTCTGACTGGTCTTCATTTTCTGGTAATTAAGGACTATGGCATTTCTTTCAGTTAAACTCTGGTAAGGGTTATAAAGGGGTGGGTAGGGGTTGCCTGGTCGGTTTTCAGCATAGGAACTGGTCATTGAAGTTTTTGTTGCGGAGGTAGTTTACGGCTTTGGTTACAAAGCGGGCTTTATCCTGATTGTAATAGAACCTCTCGATCATCGCTGTTGCTTTTTTGAGCTCCTCTGTGCTGAGCTTTTTCCACATCCGATAGATTCGGATTTTCAGTTAGTCTTCGGAATTAAATTGCTAATAACCTTTAACTTAAAG
>CAZCPI010000233.1:0-3740 GCA_964500535.1 uncultured Bacteroidales bacterium | reverse complement strand
GAGGACGGCATCCATTATGAGGAAGTGGAGTTACATCCACGATTTCCATAACTTCTATACCAGCTCCATGAATTGTACGAACTGCAGATTCGCGTCCGTTTCCGGGTCCTTTTACATAGGCCTTGACCTTTCTCAAGCCAAGATCAAATGCGACTTTTGCACAATCCTGAGCAGCCATTTGAGCTGCATACGGTGTATTCTTTTTTGAACCCCTGAAACCCATCTTACCTGCTGATGACCAGGAAATAACCTGTCCATCACCATTGCAAAGGGAAACAATGATGTTGTTAAAAGATGAATGGATGTGTGCTTGTCCAATTGCTTCAACTTTTACATTTCTTTTTTTAGTTGCGACTGTCTTTTTTGCCATATCAAATGAGATTTTTAATAGCTTTAATTTTAAGGCTTATTATTTAGTTGCCTTTTTCTTGTTAGCCACGGTTTTCTTTCTTCCCTTACGGGTCCGGGCATTGTTTTTTGTGCTCTGTCCTCTTAAAGGAAGCCCAATACGATGACGGACACCACGGTAGCAACCGATATCCATCAGGCGTTTGATATTCAGCTGAACTTCAGAACGCAAATCGCCTTCTACTTTGAAGTTCTCACCTATTATCTCACGGATTTTTCCGGCCTGTTCATCATTCCAATCTTTAACTTTGATGTCTTTATCAACACCGGCCTTTTCCAAAATGAAATTCGAACGACTGCGTCCTATACCGTAAATATAGGTTAAGGCGATTTCTCCTCTTTTGTTTTGCGGCAAATCTACACCAACGATTCTTATAGCCATACTTATTATTTATTACTTAAATTCGACTTATCCCTGACGTTGTTTAAACTTGGGATTTTTTTTGTTAATTACGTACAAAACGCCTTTTCTTCTGACGATCTTGCAGTCAGCAGTACGTTTTTTTAAAGATGCTCTTACTTTCATATACTGATTCGTTTATTTGTATCTGAATGAAATTCTTCCTTTCGACAAATCATAAGGTGACATTTCAACCCTGACTTTGTCTCCGGGTAATATCTTTATGTAATGCATACGCATTTTACCGGAAATATGAGCAGTTATTTCATGCCCGTTTTCAAGTTCAACACGAAACATTGCATTTGATAGTGCTTCTACTATCACGCCATCCTGTTCAATTGCTGCCTGTTTAGCCATAAAAATATTTCAATTTTATATAAATCTATCTCCTAAGACTTCTCTAATATATTCAAAAGATGTCAATATCTCAGCGTCTTTGCCTTTGTGAACAGCGATTGTATGTTCAAAATGTGCAGATGGTTTTCTGTCCAGAGTTCTGAACACCCATCCATCTCTTTCCATCACAACATTACGGGAACCTAAATTAATCATCGGTTCAATGGCTATAACCATTCCATTTTTCAATTGTATTCCACTTCCTCTTTTACCCACATTCGGAACATCAGGCTCTTCATGCAAATTTTGCCCTACACCATGACCAATAAGCTCACGAACTACTGTATAGCCTCTTCTTTGACAATACTCCTGGACGGCATAACCAATATCACCGATACGCTTTCCTTCTACAGCTTGTTCAATGCCCTTGTACAAAGATTCTTTTGTCGTTCTCAACAAATTTACTACTTCTTCTCTGACATCTCCAACCCTGAAAGTATAAGCTGAATCACCATGAAATCCATTCTTGCAGGCTCCGCAATCCACCGATATAATATCCCCGTCTTCGAGAAATACTTTATCAGAAGGAAAACCATGTACAATTTGTTCGTTAACAGATGTACATAATGTAGCCGGGAAACCGTTATAATTCAGGAAAGAAGGAACAGCTCCATATGATCTGATTGTTTCTTCTGCAATATTATCCAGTTGTTTTGTTGTGACTCCGGGTTTAATATAGCGCGCAACTTCGCCCAACGCTTTGGCAACGATTTGTCCACTTTCCCGGAGCAGGCCTATTTCATCTTCTGTCTTTAGATATATCATCAAAATAAATTAATACGCAGCAATACTTCCGGTTCTGCCTTTAATACGGCCAGATTTGAGCAATCCATCATAGTGACGCATCAATAAGTGACTTTCAATCTGTTGTAAAGTATCCAGAACAACACCGACTAAAATTAATAAAGATGTACCACCAAAAAATTGCGCAAACTGTGTATTAATACCTAATAATTTTGCAAATACAGGCATAATAGCAATCAAAGCTAAAAAGAGAGATCCGGGGAATGTAATCTTTGACATTATACTGTCAATATACTCGGCTGTTTTTTTACCTGGTTTTACACCCGGTATAAAACCATTATTCCTCTTCATTTCTTCTGCCATATTGGTTGGATTAATCGTTATAGCAGTATAGAAATACGTAAATGCTACTACAAGCAATCCGAATATGAAGTTATACCAGAAGCCGTTCATATTAGTCAGCGCCATACCTACAGAACTCGATGAAGCCGCATTTGAATAACCTACAAAAGCCAAAGGTATAAACATTAAAGCTTGTGCAAAGATTATTGGCATAACACCAGCCGCATTGATTTTCAGAGGAATGTACTGACGTGCACCACCATATTGTTTATTTCCGACTATTCTTTTTGCATATTGTACAGGAACTTTACGTGTACCCTGTACAAGTAAAATTGCAAACACGGTTACCACCAACAGGAAAACTAATTCTGCAAGAAGCATTACAAGACCACCTGCTGCCGTTGTTTCAACTCTGGAAATGAATTCCTGCGTTAAAGCCTGAGGGAACCTTGCAATGATACCGATAAGTATAATAAAAGATATACCATTACCAATACCCTTGTCAGTAATTCTTTCACCTAACCACAGAGTAAACATACTTCCTGCTGCAAGAATCAGAACTGATGAAATTCTGAACCACATGCCGGCAGGCAGAGCTGAGCCACCATAACCCATTTGAACACTAAGGTTTGCAAGGTATGCGGGTCCCTGGAACAAAAGAATCAGAACAGTCAGATATCTTGTATACTGGTTCATTTTCGTCCTTCCACTTTCCCCTTCTTTCTGTAATTTCTGGAAAAACGGAACAGTCATACCTAACAGCTGCATAACGATTGAGGCTGTGATATATGGCATAATTCCTAATGCAACTATAGAAGCATTTGAGAATGCACCTCCGGAAAACATATCAAGCAAAGACATTATACCTTCACGAGTTTGACTCTGCAGCGCTGTAAGAGCTGAAGTATCAATGCCCGGAAGTACAATGTAAGAACAGAAACGGTATACTGCAACAAATCCTAATGTGGTCAGCAAACGGTTTCGAAGTTCTTCAATCTTCCAGATATTCTTTAAGGTTTGAATAAATTTCATGAGAAAATTTTATTAGTCGTTTAAACTGGTTATCAAATCTTAACTGCACTACCGCCTGCAGCTTCAATTGCTTTGATTGCAGAAGCTGAGAATGCATGGGCTTTAACTTCAAGCTTTACAGAAAGTGCACCATTACCAAGTATTTTAACAAGTTGTGTATCTGAAATAAATCCAGCACCAACGAATGTTGAAATATCTATAGATGAAATATTCAAAGTTTCAGCTAATTTCTGTAAAGTATCAATATTTATAGCCTTGTATTCTATACGATTGATGTTTTTGAAACCAAATTTCGGTAAACGACGCTGCAAAGGCATTTGACCTCCTTCGAAACCACGCTTTCTTGAGTAACCGGAACGTGATTTAGCACCTTTATGTCCTCTGGTAGAAGTACCACCTAAACCGGAACCAGGTCCAC
>CAZCPI010000232.1:0-3767 GCA_964500535.1 uncultured Bacteroidales bacterium | reverse complement strand
TGAGATGCCACTCTCTTCACAGAGAATGGCATCCATAACCTTAATCTTTACCACACATGATTTACGGAAAATAAGTATCTCCCGTAATTTCAATATTTTTAATCAAAACTTTCTTATTTTCAACAGATTTCGTATCAGGCTGTTTACCTCCGAGAGAAATATTCATTTTCCCTGATATTACCTGAGCCACACTGTTATCATCAAACACAGCCATCTGGGATGGTTCAATTTTAAAGCTTACAGTTTTGGTTTCACCGGCTTTAAGATGAATCCTTCTGAAACCCTGAAGTGTACGGATTGGAGTCGGATACTTAGCTTCAGGAAGTGAAACATAAAGTTGCACCACTTCATCCCCGTCACGTTTGCTGATATTTTTTACAGATGCAGAAACCTCAGCTGTTTCACCTGCAATTATTCTTGATGGAACTTTTAACCATGAATATTCAAAATCGGAATAGCTTAAACCGTAACCAAATTCATACAAAGGTTCTCCTTTGAAATATTTATAGGTTTTTCCTGACATGTTATAATCATCAAATGCCGGTATTTGGTCAATTGACTTATAAAAAGTCAGCGGCAATCTACCGGCAGGATTATAATCGCCAAATAAAACATCTGCCAATGCAGTACCACCGGACTGACCAGGATACCAGGCTTCAACTATTGCAGGAATATTTTCTTTTTCCCAGTTAAATGCGAGAGCGCTTCCATTAAGTAAAACCAGCACAGTCGGTTTACCAAGTTTATTAATTGCTTTTATCAGTTCAGTCTGAGTAGAAGGTAAATCTATGCTTACACGGTCACCGCCTGAAAAACCATCAACCTTAACCTTCATTTCTTCTCCTTCAAGAAGAGGGCTTAATCCCATGCAAAGGATAACAGCATCTGATTTCGCAGCTATTTCAAGAGCTTCTTTTGCAAGGTCTTTTTTTGGCTTGCTCCATAATAATTTCATCAAAGCATATTCGTTGCTGTTAGAATATTCCACCTTGACATTATATTTCTGACCGGCTACAAGATTCATGACACTGTATTCTTTATGAGGATGGTGTACACTCTTCCACTTGGCAATAGTATCATTGTTTATCAATAAGTTGAATGAAGTGTAGCCTTCGCCACCTATTGCATATTCACCGGAAACTTCAGGAATAAATACACCCTCCCATCTTACTGAGAAATTGTCATATTTCAAATCCTTAAACGGTGAAACCGTTTTCCATTCAAAGTTCAGATTTTCATCAACTCTTTCATGTTTTGGTTTGCCAGAAAATTCTTTATTACTAAAGTACTGAGCTTTAAGTCCATGAGTTTTCAGAGTATTGTCGGTATAAAGAAGTTCACCCGGTAGGGTTTCAAAATAGGGTAACCCTTTGGCGAGCTCACAACCCTGAGCAAAAACAATTTCAGCATTGGGTAATTTTTCTTTAATACCTCTTAATGGTGTAACCGGATTGGTCGGGTAACCATTATAATTCGCCAGAAGTATTTCAAGGTCATCGGAATTGGGTCCGATAACTGCAACTTTCTTGAGATTCTTCGATAACGGCAGTACCCCTTTTTCATTTTTAAGAAGCACTATGGATTTTCGGGCAGCATCCAGTGCCAGTGCTTTATGTTCCTTACTGTCAACAACGCTGTATGGAATCTTTGAAAATGGAACATCTTTATCAAACATACCAAGCTTCATTCTTGCCAGAATAACCCTGCGTACTGAAGTATTTATTTCTTCTTCCTTAACCAGACCCTGGTTAACTGCTTCAAGTAACGCTTTATATGTCTCACCGCAGTTAAGGTCGGTTCCGGCTTTCAGACTCATTGCAGCTGCCTCTTCTTTGGTTTCAACGACATGATGTGCGGTTTTTTCATAAAAATCGTTAATCGCCCAACAATCAGAAACTATATAACCTTTGAAACCCCATTTATCTCTAAGTAAACTTTCCAGAAACTTGCTTCCGCAACAGGGAGCATCCTTTAACCTCTGGTATGCACACATAACAGAATAAACCTTTGCTTCTTTGACAACTTTTTCAAAATGCGGCAGGAATGTTTCAGCCATATCCCTGTCAGTAGGCCAGACATTAAATGAATGGCGGGTTGATTCAGGACCGCTGTGTACAGCAAAATGTTTGGCAGTAGCTACCAACTTTAAATATTTTGGATCATCACCCTGTAAACTCTTCACGAAAGGCACAGCCAGTTCACCTGTCAGGAACGGGTCTTCACCATAAGTTTCCATACCTCTGCCCCATCTTGGATCCCTGAATATATTGATATTCGGGGTCCAGTAAGTAAGCCCCTGATATATACCTCTTTTACCTCTTGAAATAAAATCATTATATTTTGCTCTGGCTTCATCACTGATCGCCACACCTATTTCTGACATCATCTCAGTATCCCACATAGAAGCCATACCGATAGCTTGAGGAAAAACAGTAGCGACACCGGCTCTTGCAACTCCATGAAGACATTCATTCCACCAGTTGTAAGCCGGAATATTTAGTCTTTCTATAGCAGGAGATTCATATCTGAGTAAATCGATTTTTTCCTGTAGTGTAAGTCTTGACAGTAAATCATCAGTCCTTTCTTCAAAACTCAGTTTCTGATTCATATAAGGATATTTCTCTTTACAGGAGGTTGTAAAAAATATACAAACTACTGCAAGCATGATATCAATCAAGGTTTTTGAAAAAAATTTCCTCATATTCTGTATTCAATAAAATTATTGACTTGACAAAAATACAGACATTAGATTTTCCCGATGTTTAAAATTTAATCGTTTTTGTTTAAAATCAGTTACATTTTGCAAATAACCGGGAAAAATCGGCGTCATTTTTTTCAATATTGAAACATTAATTATAAATATTTTATTTTGCCAATTAATTTTTCAAAGTATAGTTTTTTATATGGAAGATGAAGACAGAAATAATATCTCAACAGAATGTAAAAAAATGTTTATGGATAATTGATAACTAAAATATTTTAATACTTTTGAAATCCAAAAAACGACTCTTCCTCAAACATAAATCTGAATAATTCCTCAAAAAACATTTTACCATGGATAAAGTGACAATAATTGACCCTTCAGCTCTAAGTAACCATTTTATTTCACCTGAGTTTATTCCTGATGGAAAAGATGGAAATTATATCAGAGACATTCAGACTAAAGCTGCGAATAAAGTGTGGAGAAACCTGCACTCGGATGAAGTTGAAAGACTTGTCAAAAATGATAACACTGCATTAAACTGGGACGACATTCTTGTGACTGACGAGTTTGATCCAAAGATGATTAAAAACTCAAGGTTTTATGGAATGGTCAGGATTGGCAGAGTAAGAAATATATTGCTCCAGCACCATGACCTTAAGATACCTGCAGGTATTACAAACAGCATGATAATATCATGTGATATTGGTGATGATGTAGCTATACATGATGTACATTATTTATCCCATTATATAATCGGAGATTGTACCATACTCTTTAATATTATGGAGATGAATACGACAGACCATGCTAAGTTCGGCAACGGAATAGTCAAGGACGGCGAACCGGAAAGTGTCCGTACATGGATTGAAATAATGAATGAAACTGCTTGTCGTAAAATATTGCCATTTGACGGAATGATAACTGCTGATGCTTATTTATGGGCAAAATATATAGAAGACCAAAATCTACAGGATAATCTTAAACGTATTACACAGGAAAGCATCGACCACAGAAGAGGTTATTTTGGTTCAACAGGGGATCATTGCGTCATCAAAAACTGCAG
>CAZCPI010000231.1:1747-3787 GCA_964500535.1 uncultured Bacteroidales bacterium | reverse complement strand
ATAGCCTCAGCTAACGGACGGATGAGCCTGACTATACCTGTCGAAAAAACCGGCAACGTCAAGACTAACATTAGAGATATCAAGCTATCTGACCATGGAGACTGGCATAGGATGCATTGGTACAGCATCGAGTCGGCCTACAATTCCAGCCCGTTTTTTGAATACTACGCAGATGACATCAGACCATTTTTTGAGAAAAAAGAGAAGTGGCTGTTTGATTACAACGAAGAAATCAGGTTGAAACTCTGCGAACTTCTGGAAATAGACCCGCAATGCCAGCATACCGAAACTTACATTGAAGATTTCAGTGCAGAATACGAACAATCGGATTTGTTCCGTAAAATTACCACCACCGACTCAGGCTCTGTGAAGAAGTCTGCAGAAATAACTTCTTTAAATAAAACAGGCGATTCTGTCGAAGAGATTGCTCAAAATAAAATGATTGATTTGAGGCAAATCCTTCAACCCAAAGCCACGCTTGACAGCGGAATTACTAAAAATATCATCAAGCCATATTATCAGGTTTTCGACAGGAAGTTTGGTTTTATCCCAAACTTAAGCATACTTGACCTGCTTTTTAACATGGGTCCGGAGTCTATACTTTATTTGTAGATCAGCACCGAAAGATCGTCGGGGGCAAATATCCTGCTGGCAACATCTATAATCTTGTCGGAGGTAATAGACTCGATTTTAGAGACTATTTCTTCGATAGAATCATAGTAATTAAAATAAAGCATGCTTTTGCCCATACTCAAAGTCTGATTCTCCTTATTTTCCGATGAAATCAGTATCTGACCGTATAGTTGTCTTTTAGCCGCATGCAACTGAGCATCCGAAAGACGCTTTTCCCTGAAGGACTTAAGCTCTTTTTCTACAATCTTCAGACTTTTATTTACATGCTCAGTGTCAGTACCAAAATAAACGGTAAAAACACCTGAATCAGTAAAAGAAGTCACACCCGATTCAACAGAATAAACCAAAGCAGACTTTTCCCTTAAAGACATGTTCAGTCGGCTGTTCATGCCCGGCCCGCCAAGAATATTATTGATGAAGTACATGCTCATCCTGTCCTCTTCTTCAAACAAAGAGTAATTGGTATTTCCTATGATAACGTGAGCCTGATGAGTATCCTTGTCGATGGTTTTCCTGACACCTCTGGCAGGTACAGGAGCATGATTTCCGGTGAAACCTCCGCCAGCCACCGGACTATCCGGTGCTGTAGCAGAATTACGCGCGAATCCTCTGTCAACAGATAAAAGACCATTATGAGCGGAATAAATATTACTGCCATTTTGCCTGAAAGAAGCCTTAATCCCGCCAATATATTTTTCAGCAAGACGCACTACATTACTCATCGGTATCGCTGACTGAGAATAATAAACAATGCAGTCTGTCGTAAAATTTCTCGAATGAAAATCGATGAAATCATTACGGTTAATCCCGGCAAGACATTGCTCAGTACCAAGAATCCTTCTTCCAACAGGATGATCAGGAAACAATAATTGCTCAAAATCATCAAAAATCAATTCAGAAGGAGAATCCTCGTACGAATCGATTTCATCCATGATAACCTCCCTCTCCTTGTCGATTTCATCGGCAGGAAAGTTTGAATTAAAAAACTGATCAGACATAAGAGCAATAGCTCTCTCATAGTCTTTTCTCAAAAAAACAGAATACAGGAATATTTCTTCCTTGGTCGTATATGCATTTACCTCTCCACCCACTTTATCCATATAATTAAGGATGTTGTGAGAAGACCTCGAAGGAGTCCCCTTAAAAAGCATATGTTCGGTGAAATGGGCCAGGCCCTGTTCATTTTCGAGTTCATCACGTGTTCCGGCTTTCACCACGAAGCCACAACATGAAACCTCTCCAACGCATTGCCTGTGGATAATCCTTATACCATTGGAAAGTGTATGAAAAGAAATATTTTGTTCGGAATTATAATTTTTCATCATAAAAGCTGACTGAAACTGACCGGCAAAAGTACTTAATTTTTGCATTAAACGATTAAAAAGAGGATATTTGCATCACTTAATA
>CAZCPI010000231.1:0-1647 GCA_964500535.1 uncultured Bacteroidales bacterium | reverse complement strand
ATCAATGACCATAGGTATTTACTGTTCAGCAAGCACACATATAAATCCGGTTTTCAACGACAATGCAAGACAACTTGCCACCTGGATGGGACAAAGAGGCATGACCGTAGTTAACGGCGGCTCCACCCAGGGATTGATGGAAATTTTCTCAAGTACCATACACGAAAACGGCGGCAGAAGCATTGGAGTCGTTCCCGAAAACTTCAAGCAAAGAGGCTGGTATAATGACAAAAATGATGAAACCGTATTCGTCGGAAACCTCAGTGACAGAAAAGAAACAATCAAGAGCCTGAGTGACCTTATCATTGTATTCCCGGGAGGAGTCGGCTCTCTTGATGAACTTTTTGATGCCTGGGCTTCATACAACCTGGATTACCACAAAAAGAGGATTATCATTGCCAATATCGAAGGCTTCTACGAGCCACTCATCGGGTTTCTCGAGAAGCTCAAAGATGAACATTTCCTCCACGATTTCCTGCCAAAACCGATAATTGTTGCAGAAGACATCAATCAATGCTTCGAAATTATTGAAAACATCAACTCCGGGATCGAGGACTTCAACGGCACATACAGGGTATATTAAAAAAGCGAGTGGGCTCACTACCCAGTTGAAGCCGGCAAGATCTGCCTTATTGCCTGTAAGTGCTGCAAGCCGCAATGAAATGCGACCATGCGATCTGTTTAGCAGCAAGCAGCGGGTTCAAAGCAACAGGGCAGCGAGCGTTGGCCTAATATTTAAAAAGCTCCTCTCGATTAACCGGGAGGAGCTTTACATTATTATTTCAGCGTGACATCCAAATACACCGAATGCCTGCCGTAAGTATCATAAAACGGTTTGTAAACCACGCCGTCAATTTCAAAGATTAACTTTTGCGGATCACCCTTGATTGATTTACTGATATCACCAGCATCCAGAGTCACTTTACGCCATTCAGTGCGGGGCTCAGGCTCCTGAGCAGCCAAAGCAACAGGACCATAAAACAAACTTGCGATATTTTGCTGATCCATTACTGGCTCAAGATAAAAACCAAAAGGCATACAAAGCTCGATTGTATCACCATCTTTCCATTTACGGCTCAAAGTAAGATAACTCCCGGGCACAGCATTGACTTTTACATCCTTACCGTTGATTTTTACGAAGAAACCTTTTTTAGCCCAGTGAGGCACGCGAACGTTAACATCAAACTTGCCACTGCCCTTAATAGTCAATTTTGTTTTGTCTTCTTTTGGATAAGCAGTAGACTGTGTTACTGTAACTCCTCTTTCAGCCCAGTTTAAAGTGGAAGGGATATAAAGATTTACATATAAAGCCTTATTGTCAGAACTTCTATAATAAATTGAGTTTTGAAGCTTAGTGCTGCTTTCAAGGGCAGTACCATTACAACAAGTGAAACCATCCATATCAGGGTTTCCAAATTGCTTATATGAACCCGGCCTCAACGAAACATGATAAGTATTTGCAGGACTATGCTCAGCAACTGAAGAAAGTATGTGATTGTAAAGACCACGCTCATAATAATCCATCAACTCAGCCCTCTGATCAAACATAAACAAGCCACTGGTTAGTTTGAGCATGTTATAGGTACCACAGGTTTCATTCTGACCTCCCGTATTAAAACCATTTTCATATAAAGTAGAAGGCTGAGC
>CAZCPI010000230.1:0-3813 GCA_964500535.1 uncultured Bacteroidales bacterium | reverse complement strand
ATCCTAAACGCTGGACTGTCTATCCTGATTTTCCTGCTTCCTGTGATATCGAAAGCGAAAGACTTGATGAATGGGTGATGAAAGAATGGAATAAGCAAGCACATTTGCCAAACAATCCGAAAAACGTAATTGAAGAAGTTAAAACTCATGCAGATGCTTCTGTAGATGCAATAAACAGAGTGAGTACAGTCCTGAAAAACAAGGATGAGTTCAGTCGTCTTAAAAACGATGTCCTTTGCATGAATGAGTTTGCATATTTCATGTCAGACAGAGTAGAAGCCGCCATGCTTGTAATGAGATATGATAAATCCCGGGAGATAAATGACCTGGACAAGGCTCTTAAACTGGTTGAGAACAGCATCATCAGGTATAAGAATCTTGTAAATATGACAAGTGATAAGTATCTGTATGCCAATAGCATGCAAACTAAGCAAAGACGTATTCCGATAGGAGGAGATGACGGCAAATACAAGACCTGGGCTGAGCTGTTGCCAAAATTCATTGAAGAATGTGAAAATTTCAAAAGGAATATTCAGAGGCTTAAACTTATGGAATCCGGCAATTATATACAACCAGCAGTAAGTCAGCTGAAACCTGTCAATGTAGTATTACAAGATACTTCATATAAGCTGACATCCTTAAAAGAATCTGAAAATATCTTTACAGACAGGGAAAGCAATATTATAAAAATTGCTGATGAACTTAAATTGCTTAAAGGTATACGATTCAGCTTTGACAAACAGAAATCAACTCCTACTGAGATTCGTTTCAGTTGCAACAAACCTGTGTCAGTGCTTGTCGGATATTTCAGCAGCATTCATACAAACTATCTGTTTCCTCCAAAACTTGAAACCGATGCAAGTGCTAATGATTTCGGGCAGGCTGATATTAAGCTGTTGAATGCCCTTGAAATCAAGGGGCAGCCACCTGTGAACGTCCACACTTATACTTTCCCCGCAGGAGAAAATACTTTAAAACTTTCAAAAGGTGTTGTACTGATACTTGGTTTCACCGATGGGACTAAACCTGTAAAGGAAAGGGATGCCGGACTTGGCGAAAAAACAAATCCGGACTGGCTTTTTAATTAGATTCAGGTTTACCTGATTCCCGCCCCGGTGTGGTAAGTTTAAATTAAAAAAGTTTTCCGGTATCTATGATCTTTGCTGGTCACAGCCCGGAAATATTAAAAAATATTAATGATGAAATTCAAAAAGATAGCTGTCATATTATTATCATTTTTTGTCTGTAATGCATTTGCTTCAAATGAAGTGCCTGATGCACGTATGCAACAGGTTTATGATGAAGTATGCACTCCCGAAAAGTACGGGCTGGTAATAGTACCTGAAGATAACAACCATAAAATGGATTGCCCAACAGTCTTCAGACAAGGTAAGAGCTGGTATATGACATATCTGGTCTATAATGGCAAAGAAGGCACTGATGGTCGTGGTTATGAAACCTGGCTGGCTGAAAGTCCTGATTTGCTTCACTGGAAGACTCTGGGCAGAATCCTTCCTTTTAAGGATAATGGCTGGGACAGAAACCAGCGCGGCGGTTATGTATCATTGATTGATAATAAATGGGGCGGGAGCTACAAGGTAAAAAAGCATGACGGTAAATACTGGATGACTTACATCGGAGGAGATGCTCCCGGGTATGAACAGGGCGTTCTCAAAGTCGGTGCAGCATATACAGAAGACAATATCTCAGAAGCTCACGAATGGAAAACATTTGACAAACCATTAATGTCACCTGCGGACAGTGACGCTGGCTGGTGGGAAGGTCTCACACAGTACAAGAGTTCGGTGATGTATGATAAATCCAAAAAACTTGGGCAACCATACGTGATGTTCTATAATGCCGGAGGTATCAATCCGGAAACCAAAATAAAAGGAGAGAGGATTGGCATAGCATTGTCAGACGATATGGTAAACTGGAAAAGATTTAAGGGAAACCCCGTTATCAATCATGAAGGCGGGATTACCGGAGATGCAGTGATTCAGAAAATGGACGATTTGTATGTTCTGTTTTATTTTTCGGCATTCAGACCCGGAGTAAGCCATAAAGCATTCAATAGCTTTTGCTGTTCATATGACCTTGTTAACTGGACTGATTGGAAAGGAGAAAAACTGATTTATCCATCAGAAAGTTATGATGACCAGTTTGCCCACAAATCGTGTGTAATCAAGCATAATGGCGTTGTTTATCATTTTTACTGTGCAGTAAACAAAGACAATCAGAGAGGTATTGCACTTGCAACATCAAAACCTTTGGGAAGAAGCTCCGTACGCTTTCCTGAACCTGACAGGACCGGTTTCAGAAAGGAGATTTCACTAAATGGTGTATGGGAATCATGTCTTGAAGATTCAGTCTGGACAAATGTAAATGTGCCTCACAACTGGGATCAGTATTTTGGCATGAGAAGGTTGAAGCACGGCAATTTGCATGGCTCAGCTTGGTACAAAAAGTATGTGGATGCCCCGGCAGATCTTAAAGGAAAACGTTGCTTCCTGTATTTTGAAGGTGTTGGGTCATACGCGACGGTTTTTGTAAATGGTCAGAATGTCGGATCTCATAAAGGCGGCAGGACAACTTTCACGCTTGATATAACTGATGCACTCAGACAAGACAAAAATCTGATTGAGGTAAAAGCTGAGCATCCGGCAATGATTTCAGACCTGCCATGGGTTTGTGGCGGTTGCTCAGGTGAGGCCGGTTTCTCCGAGGGCTCGCAACCACTGGGTATTTTCAGACCTGTGACTATGGTAGTGACAGACGAATTGCGTGTTCAGCCATTCGGAGTGCATATCTGGAATGAAAAAGGCAGTATCCGCGAAGATGGTGCAGATGTTCAGGTCTCAACCACATTAAAGAATTACGGAAACAAGTCAAGGAAATTTGAACTGGTCAGCAGACTTGTTGACGAGGACGGTGTCCAGGCCGGACGCTCAGTTGATTCATGTGAAATAAAAGGAGGTCTCGAGAAAACATTAAAACAACTTTTGAAAGTAACCAGAGCTCCAAAATTGTGGTCGCCTGACAAACCTCAGCTTTATACGATGATAACACTGATTAAGGAAAACGGCAAAGTCATTGATGAAGTAAGGACCAATTATGGTTTCAGGACTATAAGCTGGCCTATAAACAGAAATGATGGTGACAGAAGATTTATTATTAACGGTCAGCCGGTTCTTATCAATGGTGTTTGCGAATATGAACATCTTAACGGATTAAGTCATTCCTTTTCGGAGCAACAGATAAATGCAAGGATTGATCAGGTGAGGGCTGCCGGTTTCAACGCTTTCCGTGATGCTCATCAACCTCATAACCTGCTTTATAAGGATCTGACAGACAAAAAAGGCTTGTTGCTCTGGACTCAGTTTTCAGCTCACATATGGTTTGATACACCTGCTTTCAGGGAAAATTTTAAGACCCTGCTTAAAGAATGGGTAATTGAAAGGCGAAACAGCCCGTCAGTGATACTCTGGGGATTGCAGAATGAAAGCAGTCTGCCATATGATTTTGCAAAGGAATGTACTGAATTGATCAGGGATCTTGATCCGACTACTTCTTCCCAGAGGCTGGTGACAACCTGCAATAATGGTGACGGAACCGACTGGAATGTGGTTCAGAACTGGTCGGGTACATACAACAACGGCAATCCTGATGATTACGGCAAGGAATTGAAACAGGATTTGTTAAATGGGGAATATGGTGCCTGGAGAAGTATTGACCTGCACACAGAAGGCGGCTTTGTTCAGAAAGGTAGATTGAGTGAAGACAGGATGAATCATCTTCTCGAACAAAAAGTCC
>CAZCPI010000229.1:0-3843 GCA_964500535.1 uncultured Bacteroidales bacterium | reverse complement strand
CAAGATATGATTTTTCTATCAGAAATTAATCGGCAAGTTCAATAGACTGCTTGACGATTGCTGTTCAACTGTACGCTTTTCCCTTTCAATCGTCTTTCCTACCTTAAAATTATAAACATACATCAGCATAAAACCCATATTTTTCTTCAAATAGGTATTCTGCACCTGATAGATTGAACCATTATCTATAGTTGATTTTGAGCTGAAGAAATTTTTGGAAAATGGATTATAAGCCATCAGTCGCAAAACACTATTGTTTTTAAACTGTTTGCCTAAACCTAAAAGATACATTCCTGAAGATCTGGTTTCTGTCTGACCGTCAAGTGAAGGACCGGTAAGACTCAGCACAGCCATAAACTGAAAATTCTTTGGCAGCGGGCACATAGCAAATGAATTCCAGTTCCAGCCATGTCTGCTCATTTCTGAGATTTGATCAAGATAGCTGTTTACATGGTAGAAAGTATACCTGAAATCGGAATTAAACATCACTTTTCCGATCTGAGAACTAACAGATAATGCCGTACCATATTCATATCCGTTTGAAATATTTACCGGTTTGCTTTCAAACCTGTTTGTCTCAGTATTCAGACTCAAAATATTGTAAATCAAACCTGTCTTGTACTCATAATAAACCTGAGGAGATAAATTAAACACCTGATTTTTAAGAGTAAGCCTCCAGTTGTAAATAAGCTGGAAATTATCTCTGTAAGCAGGTTTCAGATCCATATTACCAGTACTGATAGTCTGACTGTCAACAACACTTATCAGAGGATTCAACTGACTTGAACTGGGTCGTATTACTCTCCTTGAATAAGTAAGTTTAAGGCTGTTATCAGGATTAAATTTATATAATGCATTAGCATAAGGTAAAATTGAATTATAAGTGTGAGGGTCAGAGCTGTTAAAAGAAACTCTTGAACTTTCAAACCTGGTTCCGAGTCTCACATTACCTTTAGAAAAGTCTCTTGAAATTTCAGCATATCCACCCAATCTCAAATCTGAATAATCAAGATCATTGGCAACCATTACAGAACTGGTATTATCAGTTATGTACCTGTTATAGTTACCGCTAACACCGGCATTGATAAACCAAAGACTGTCAATGGGCAAAGTATAGTTGGATTGCCCGTAAAGGTTCTGCACTTTGGCATCTGAAAGCTCAGTTTGTTGATCCAGTTTGAAAAGTTCTGTTGTATCAACCGGATTATAGTATGTATTTCCAAACTTATTATTGGTGTGATTGCCAAGACTGTTATAATAATTGAGTTCAGCTTCCAGACCATGTTTTGAAGTTTTATCAAATTTATGTTTATAAAAAAGAGATGTGGTCAATCCGCCTTCCTTTGCCCGTGTTTCTGTAGTTGACTTGTAAATACTGTTTATATTGTTGATTTTATTATAATTCCATGTGTCACCATCTACACCATAACTGGTATTGTTATATGAAACATTGAAGTTAATGTCATTAAATTCATCGGGATCATAAATAAAACCGGCATTAAAACTACCCACAGTTGCTTTTACAGTCTGCGTACTAAATTGATTTATACTGGTAAGACCGGAAACACGATGCATATCGGAGTTCATTCCAATATTTTGATAAATACCGTTTGCAGCAATATAATAGGATATTTTTTCAAGCCCGTAATCAAGACTACCATTTACTAGTCCCAGATAAGAATCTGTTGATATTGGAAATGCACCTGCATATACCATACCTTTCAGACCATATCTCATTGCAGGGTTTGTCACAACATTAATAACGGCATCAATTTCTGCATCATATTTACCCGATGGATTGGTGATGACTTCCATCTTGCTGATTTGAGAAGGGTGTAATCTTTTAAGATAACCTTTATCTCTCGTGATACCATCAACCTCAATCTTTATATTAGAACGACCATTTACCTTAATATCTTCATTTAAGTAATCGACCTGTACTGCAGGCACTTTACGCAAAACATCAAGTCCGTCACTGGAGGTTTTCTGAATGCCTTCAGGAATACCATAAACAGTTCTGTCACCCAGCTCAGTTACATCTACCTTGAAACCATTAACAACGATTTCTTTAAGATTAAATGTTTTAGGCTCGAAACTTAAAGAACCGACATTATTTATCATCCCCGATTTTTTTTGAGGAACACTGACAATCAGATTTTTATAAATCAGTTGCTTAATCCGGAGGCAATAATTAAATGTAGTGTCTGCCTTGTAGAATATAAAAAGCCCCTCAGCATTAGTCAATGTGGTTTCAACAGAACTACTGTCCGGCAATTGCAATAATTCAACACTTGCACCTTCCACAGGTTTTGTTGTTTCTTTATCTGTAACTAATCCTGTAATGACTTGTCTGGCACTGACATTTATGGCTATAAAACATACCAGCACAAGAATGATCCTGCGATACATTTGTTTATATTTTAATTATTTGAATTATTTTAAAAAAGTGGTTTCAGAATTAGAATCAATTTTCAAAGGAACAACCATTTCCTGCCCGCCGGTCTTAACCGTCATGGTTCCTTCAAAATGACCTTTTTCAGTCTTCTTTAACGTCAATCCGGTAGCAATATCTATTGTACCATCAAATGTTGAAGTTCCTTTAAGATCCTGCTTAACCTGAGCATTGGGATCAGCTGACGGAAGTGACTCCATCTCAGACTTACCTGAAAATGTAGCTATGTCATTCTGAACTGAATTTAGAACAAAACCGTTCATCATTACTGAGGATATGTCATTTGATGTACTTATATAAGAAGATTCCCATTTGTCGCCAGTTTTGACCGCAGTTTCAGGCAGATATGCAAAAATCGGTTCAATCATACTTTTTAATGCAGATTCCTTTACAAGTTGCTCAGCCTGTTTTTTTACGTCATCTCTGCTGGAAGCAGGTACGGAATCAAGTAAAACCATTATCTCATCCCTGAATTTTGAATAGTTTACGAAACCGATAAATTTACCTCCCGTAGAAATCTTTACGATTAATTTAGTACTGCTAAACTTATTCAGTATTTTTTCAATGGGTTCTTTGCCGGGTTTCGCTGAATTGGTTTCTCTGGCAAACATAGGATTGCTTATTTTCGAAGCTATAGTATCAAATCTGAATTCAATATCCATAACATCCTTTTCCTGATTCAGCACTTTGAAGCTGGAAAATCTCTGGGATTTAATATCAATAGAGACCTGCTGACCTTGTGCAGATTGCTGCATGATCTGATTACTTATGGAGTTCACGGCATAAGTTTTGTCTTTCTGCAGATTGAGTTTAATACTTACCGGGGACTGGGCAAATGAAACGATACCCATCATTAAAAAAGATAAAGTGGTAACGAGAGTTTTCATTTTTTTGGAATTTGGTTTTTTTAGTTGTTATCTTTGGTTAAATCTAAATGTCTTAAGAAAATGGTCAATGAAATTTCTGTGCAAAAATAAGATAAAGAATTATTCAATTATAATTTTTATTGAATATTTTTTAATTAAATGTAAATTTTCTATTGAAATCGAAAAGCTGTTTTGTCTTTTAAATTATACAAAAGCCTGAGAAAAACAAAAATACAAAGTAAACAACATGGAAACCAGCGCATTAATAATTTTTAAGGAAAATCTGAAAACAAGAACAATTCTTGACTGGATTTCATCTCATTTATCAGGAGCTCTGCCACCACACAAATATAAAGGAATTTTACAAATATCATCAGACAGACTATACTTTGAAGGAATTGACGTTAAAACAGATCAAAATGCAGAATTTTCTATCCCGAGATATTCAATTGAACAGGTATTCCACGGCTATGATAATTCATACAGCATCCTGCAAACAAGGGGTTTGGGATTAAACTGGGCGCC
>CAZCPI010000228.1:0-3845 GCA_964500535.1 uncultured Bacteroidales bacterium | reverse complement strand
AGGTGCTTTTTTAAATCCTGCAGGTAATCCATCAACTGAGCATATGCATCTTCATCAATGTGGTAAACCATACCACCAAGATTGACACTCAAGGTCTTTTTCATAATATATTGTTTTTTGTTTATTTCGTTAGAGATTATCAAATACTTAAATGATTAATTGAAGTAGAAAGTTCATTCCAGGCACTTTCCAGCTCCATTAAGGTCTCACTGCCTTTTTCTGTCAAAGAAAAATACTTTCTGGGAGGACCCTGAGTTGATTCAATCCATTCATAAGATAATAAACCATCGTTTTTCAAACGAGTCAATAGAGGATAAAGAGTACCTTCGACAACTATGAGGTGCGCAGCCTTAAGCTCCTCGATTATATCGGGAGTATAGGATGGTTTCTTCCTCAATATCAGCAAGGTGCAATATTCAAGAAAGCCCTTGCGCATTTGTGATTTAACATTTTCGATATCCATGTCTTTTAATTTTTGACAAAGATATACAATAATTACAGTACTATGCAATACATAGTAGTATAATTTTTCTAAAATATCATAACTTTTTTCACTTTATCCATATATTTCACAAAATAAACGCCTCTGTTCAAGCCATCTACCATTTGGATGAAACCGTTACAAGTAAGCGATGAAACCTTTTGACCGGCAAAATTATACAGAATAATCGTCTCTCCCTGCTTACTACCCTGCACATAAAGTCTGTCGTTTGAAACAAAAACACTAAGTCCGTGCTGATCAGTTGCATTAACTATGCCGGATAAAAGCGTGACAGGCATTTCGACAGATTCATTACTAATGAAACTTCCGAGTCTGGATCTTACAGAATAGCTATAATCTTTACCTGCATCGAGACCACCAATCTCAAAACCACTTTCAGGAATCGAGTCAAAAACCCTGACATTCTCCCTTATCCCGTTTTTGTAAGAATAAAGATTTATACAGTAGCTTTCAGCATAATTTACCTGATTCCAGTTAGCGGTGAAACCGGTCGAAGAAATATCAGATGCAGGAGATGGCACCGGTATCTTTAAACTGTCTGCAGGAATTGACAAACCTGACATATTCACTTTTACACTTCCGTCAATGCCGCCATCATAAATCAAAATAGACGCAGTATGCGTTCCTGTAGTTTTAGGAGTATAGGCTATTGTCAGATAATACCCTGCATTTGCCTGATCCTTGGTAATCTTTTTTAAAGAAGTAGAAAACTGGATATAATCACTTGACTGCTCAAGATATACAGTAAGGCTTGAGGTCAACGATGTACCCTTAACATAAATTTTTCTTGTTTTTGGCATACCCGAAATTGCAGCTCCGAAATCCAGTTTAGTATCATTTGTCGGTGTAGCAAGCTCAGGCGCGGTATAAACAGTATCCAAAGCAAAATTATAATTTGTTGAATCACCCCAGATATACTCAGCCAGTTGAGGATAATCTATAAAAGGATTCCTGTTGTTTTGAATCTTGAAAACTGCTTCATTACGGTTGATTTCCTTTATACTTACAGGATCCTTCCTGTGCCAGGAGAGCAACAAATCTTTTGCCCACGATTTAAGAGTCGGATAAACATTTTGGTCGACCATATATGTATATCGCCAGTTGTAATCCTGATAGCACGTAACAATGTAAAAATAAGTCCTCGCGAAATCACCCTTGTACTCATCAGCAGGTTCAAAAACCATAGCGGAAGTTGAATATCCGGGAAAAGTATTATTGCCAACTTTTGTTACACCATTATTAAATATGGTATTTCCAACCATCCCCAGCGGATAATTGCTTTTTGCCATATTGGCATCACCATCCGAAGGATAAAGATGATTTATATCAGTATAAGCCATATTAACATCTCCGCCCCACCAGCTTTTAGGGAAAGAGTGTTCACGGTTCATGCCCCAGGTATTAGTTCTCCTTGTTGATGAATACATATCCCAGATAGTGCCGTCAGGTCTGACATCAGTACTTTTAAAAAACTCCCAAAGGCTGTTATACTCATGAACTGTATGATTAAGCAATAATCCCGACAGCGCAGTCTTCAAAATCTGAGCTTTCTTGCCATTTATGGCATTGTAATAACCATTAGGATTGGTTCCAAAACTATTTAAAGTCGAAACCAATATCATCAAAATCAATAACCGGATATGTTTGAAACGGGGCTTCATGTAACAGAATTATATTTTCACAAATATAATTATTTATTAATTTATTATTTCTTATAGCACTTAAAAAGGGCGGAAATAAATCCCGCCCTTTTTTTATTATTCATCATTTGGCTCGCTAACTCCACCGCAAGCTACCGGGAATGCGCGCGCCGGAATCGAATCTGATAGTTTATAAAACAACCTTTGAAGTCATATTACCGGTCTTAACCAGTATTACCTGATTGCGGCCAAGACTAAATGAGTTGATGCCATCTTTAGCAACAGTGCTCAACAACTTTCTTCCCAGTATATTGTAAACTTCTATTACCTGACCGTTGTTAGCCACAACATTAAGAATACCTTCTTTTCCATATACTTTCATGTCTGAAGTAACAGGTTTCAGACCTGATCCTGCTTCGAAGTCCGCTATAGAACGTGGAACAAATTGAGCAGTTCCATTATATTGAATCAAAACACCTTTCACATTTTTAGCAACAGTCGGTATTGGTGTTCCAATATAAGGAAGGTCAGCGTAATTTGTTCGTACAACAATCGAGTCTGAGCCATTTTTAAAGTAGTAATTAGCTTTAGATGCAAAATTACCAGTTGCGCTGGTTGTCAGATTGTTTATTTGTATCAAAGTTGATTCATACTTTGCAAGGTTTGCTTTTGCTTCGGGTATTGTTAAAACAGTCTGAGACAAAGTATTACCAGTAGATGATGCAGTTACATCAACCTGAGGTACAATTTCCAGTAATTTACCATAAACTGCAAGATTTCCGGTCAGGTTTTTAATGCCATCACCAACGTTTATTTTTGTTTTAATAACTCCGCTTGGATCATCAATTAATATACCACCGGTAGCATCCTGTACATGTTTGTTATTTCTGTTTGTTGTAACAAGATTGACAAATACCTCTCCGGTAATTTTGAAAACGGTGGTAAGGTCAGTGGAATTAGCTTCATAAGCAGCACGAAGTGCACCAATATTTGCAACAAGTACGGGTGTCCATGCTTTTCCGGTAACAGTAGCAGTAACTGCTTCTGCCAAGCCGCCGCCTGTAATAGCAATAGTTGCAGTATCAGCACCAACTACAGTAGGAGCATAATAAACTGTAAGTAAGAAACCGGCAGTATCATTAGCCTGAGCAGTAGTAATGAGAGCAGGAGTTATACTAAATGCATTACCTTTTTTATTAGTACATGCTACAGCAAGATTACCCGTGATGTTTGCAGCTTTAAGTTTAATAGTTTTTGTAACAGAATTACCGGTTTCAGCAGAGAAAGTCTCACCCTTAAGAGAAACCGTAGCTGGTAAAGCACCACCCTGAGTGATTTTTAGATTATCAAGAAAGAATCGATATGCTTTAGTAACTCCTGAACCAATAAATTTAATTTTAGATGTTGCTGTCCCACCAGAAATTTCAATAGGACCATAATTTTTAAAGGTATAAGCTGCAGTATTGGGTAAATCAGAAATTTCTTTTACCAAGACATCGTCCAAATATATTTTTAGTTTTGTTGTATCGGCAGACCATGACATAGCATCAAAATAAATATAAAACTTACCTGAATTACCAGATAGATTTATTGATGGTGTTGTTATGTAGCCTTGATCAGATGATTTTGATATTTTTATACTACCACCAGCCTGATAAATAAAAGCTCCAGACCATCCAGATAATGTTGTATAAGTATCTAAC
>CAZCPI010000227.1:0-3890 GCA_964500535.1 uncultured Bacteroidales bacterium | reverse complement strand
ACCTGTCTTTGGTATCAGACACTTAAAAATGGTGCAAACCAAACGATACATGTAGGGCTGTTGCAGAAATGCAGCAGCCCTTTAAGAAGTTACAGTTTGTAATTAAAAATAGATTTTATCTGGGTATCCGTCAGGAAATAATTCGTCAGTGGAAGACCAAGTAATTTCGAAAAATCATCGATAAAATCTGTGTACATAGTAGTATTAATAAACTTATTTTCAGCTTTGGTGACTTTGAAGGACCTTATAAACTTAAAGATATCCGAAGTAGAGTAGTTATTATCCAGGATCTTGAACTGAAGGATCCGTTCCAGAAGGACAGCAAGATAACAAATAAGGAAATGTCCTTTTATAGTTTCTTCGCGCTGAACAAAAGCGGGACGTGCATCAAGATCGGATTTCATTATTTTAAAAGATTCCTCTATCCGCCAAAGATTATTGTATGTGTCATGTATGTAGCGGTCAGACATCTTTATTTCTGATGTAACAAAAAGGTTATACCCTGCAAAGGTCAGATCTGTGTCGATAGCATCCTGGTTCATACTTACGATCGCCTTTTCGCCTTTCCTTCCGGTAAACTTAACGTATTTCCCGGATTCGCCGAATTCTGTTTTCTTCGCCTGAGACATGGTAAGTGATTTAGCCTTTTCAACCATTCTGTTTATCTCGTATCTCTTTTTCGAAGCAAGATCAGGGGTATACGTAAGCAGTCTCTTCTCTGTAAGATACACAGTGATTTCTTTTCCGTCATGTTCTGCCTTGTACGGGAACTTATCTATACAGGATTTATAGCGATATATGACCTTGCCGTTCCTGTCTTTGACCTCGGCAAATCCTTCATCAAGCAAAACCCACGCTTTTTCCTTGTCGGGCAGTCCTTTTACAGACTTGGAGAACAGATACCCGTCACCATTCACCTTTGAGAATGCAATGTTCTGAGCACAGTTAAGGCCTTTGTCCGCTACGTGTATGGTCCTTCCGGTGATGTTGTTCTTCTTTTTCAAACTGTCTATAATATCTCTTAGTACCGGTTTCTCGGACTCGTTTCCGGGATACATCTTCATCCCTATGGGTATCTGATGGCTGTCCAGCAACAGCCCCAATCCTACAATGGGAGCTCTCTGGTATTCCTTGCTTGGTCCCTTTCTCCTGAAATCGTCTTCTCTGTCTATCTCAAAATAAAAGTTCGTACAGTCAAAATAGGTTTTTGAAGTATCGATACCGTATGTACCTTGCGTTTGTACGGTAAACAACTCCACAAACTTTTCATAATTGTTTCCAAGAAAAGCAAGCCCGTCAAGAAGCTGATCGTAAGAATAATCGTATGAGTGATAAAGATAAGGCAGTACTTCGTGAAATGTCCTGAACTTGCTGCAAGGGTGTACACTTCTGGCATATATGAGAGATGACAGAAGCTCAAAGGGATCGTATTCGAAATCGTGTGTGAGTTTGAAGTAGTCGACATATTTCCTGATCTTCAATTTCTCCATTATACTAACGAGAGGAAAGTATCCGAGATATCTGACGGGAGCTATGTCGGATATCTTCTTTACACCGTCTTCATTTCTAACCTTGTTGAGCGCATCTACTTCCTTTTGGAAGTACGCGACCGGATCTTCTATGCCATTATTCAGATGTGTCTCTAGCGACTGCAGAGATTTAAAACACCTGTGAGCAGTACACTTCTTCTCGTGACTGTAAAAACTCTCATAGATAGCAAGATACGTCCTGTTTTTAAGCTTTGTCTGTTTAAGAAAATATGCCATAAACACCTCCCGTGCCATAACACCACTAACACCATTATTATATCACAGAAAAAGTATTTCTGCAACAGTTTTTTTTAATAAAAAAAGCCCTGTTTCAAGGCCTTTGTGAGCTTTTTATATCGATCCTGCTCCTAAAGATTTATGGTGTTAACTCCTAAAGACGGGAATCCAGATAATTACTTAAAAAAAGGTATCTATAGATAATAAATACTATAAGTTTACTGATTATGACATCTACTGACAGCTTGACCTGAAATGCATTCTAGCAAAAGTGGTTTGATTGCCGAATACTCCGCTCTTTTTATAATGCTCCTAAGAAATGAGACATGCAAAACAGGGCTAAACCGAATATAATGGAGTAATGAAAAATAAAAAAAACACGTACAATCCAGAATTTAAATCAAAGGTGGTGCTGGAGCTATTAAGCGGACAGCAAACACTGAACGAACTTGCCGAGAGGTATCAGATCGCACCGGCGACCTTGAGTAACTGGCACAAACAATTTCAAGAGAGAGCAGCTGAGATATTCCAGCGCGGAGCCTCCGACCATGAAAGGACGTTAGAGGAGAAGGAGCAGGAGATCGCGGTTCTGCAACAAAAGGTAGGTCAGCTCACGATAGAGCGTGACTGGCTCAAAAAAAAATCTGACGAAGTCTTTGGCCCCGCAGGACCGCACCGCACTCGTTTCTCCCGATGAAAAAAATCTGACTCTGGTACGGCAGTGCGAACTGGCTAAAGTAAATCGCAGCAGCGTCTATCGCAAGAAGAACAAGGAAGAAACAGATCCCGGACACGGAGAAAACCAGGAGAACCTTGACATCATGAAGATAATTGACCGAACCCATCTGGAGCGTCCGACATGGGGTTATCGCAAGATGACCGATCATCTCAAGTATCACTACGGTTATCGCATCAACCGAAAACGAGTACGCAGACTGATGCGACTGATGGACATCATGGCGCTATATCCCGGACCTAACCTGAGCAAACGCTACCACGCACAGTATGTCCGGCCGTATCTGCTGCGGAATATGAATATCGATCATCCTGACCAGGTCTGGGGAATAGACATCACCTATCTGCCCTTCCGCAAAGGGTTCCTGTACCTGTTTGTGATCATCGACTGGTACACACGTGAGATCGTAGATCATGAAATCAGCTACAGTCTGGAGAAAGAATTCGTGCTTAGATGCATACGCCGCGCATTATGTAATCGAAAGCCTGAGATAATTAATTCCGATCAGGGCAGTCACTTCACCAGTAAGGCATACATTGATCTGCTTGAGGATAGCCAAGTAAGAATATCCATGGACGGTAAAGGTCAGGCATTGGATAATGCAAAGACAGAGAGGTTTTTTCGCAGTATAAAGTATGATGATATCTACATCAATGAATATGAAACACCAAGAGACATGATAGCAGGAGTAAACGCATATATCCGTGATTACAACACGATCAGACCACATGCATCTCTGGGAGGATTAACACCTGAAGCCTTCTCCCGGAACTACTCAAACAAACAGGCAGCATAATGAAAGGAGCTATTCGGATAAATCTGAAAATCGTGTCTTGACAATGGGGGGCACTTTATTTGGTATTCTGGTGGATCATGGGTATGACCTGCAGTTCATTTCCGATATGGATCCGGTAGAAAGAGAAAATTTGACAAAAGCTTTACTAGATGATCTGGACGATGTTCAACTGATCAAGTCGGTAGATCATTTATACTTTGAATTCAATGACAGATCAGGAAATCATGCAACGGTATAGAAGAGATAACATACAAGTCAAGATGATTCGAATGGCTTTGATGTCAGAAGATGGTTCCCTAATGGAGAATCGATCTGATTTTGTGACAACATCCGGAGACCTTTCCAGTTCTGATATTTATTTTTACTTAGGTTGCTACAATAATTCGAGCTCAACCGGGAAGCCCGTGTCGTACCGTACATACGCATACTATAATTGGTTACGCGTACCATTATTTCAGTTTACTGATGAGGTTGGAATAACCTGGGGAGGTAATCTTAATACAATGGACATATACCGTTCTAAGTATTATGAACCTAATTACAGCCATTATTCATTAGTCCACAAAACACAAAGCGGAACTGCTGACATGAG
>CAZCPI010000226.1:0-3943 GCA_964500535.1 uncultured Bacteroidales bacterium | reverse complement strand
GATTTATACAAATGAAACAAAAATATGTAAAATGGTTTGGGGTGATCCTGTTGCTGGTAATTCTGGTTTCAGCAGCATCAGTTTGGTCATTGCTTTCCGGAGATATGAATATAACTCCTGATAAACTGTTTTCAAATCTGGGAAATCCTGATAGTATGGAATCTGCCATTCTTACTAAAATCAGGATTCCCAGATTGATTCTTGCTTTTTCGATAGGAGGTGCACTAAGTCTTATCGGTGCAATCCTTCAGGGGATTTTCAGAAATCCTTTGGTTGAGCCATATACATTGGGTATTTCAGGAGGTGCTTCTCTTGGAGTTGCTCTTGTAATTGTATCCGGTATCGGTTTGTCCGGGACTTTGTTTGCTTTGCCTGTTGCCGGTTTCGCCGGGGCACTTCTTACTATTCTGCTTGTTTATTTTCTGGGTATCAGAAAGGGCGCGGGCAATGTAAACAGGATGTTGTTGATTGGTGTGATGATAAGTTTCATCAGTTCGTCGCTTCTCATGTTTCTTATGTCTGTTTCCACAACTGAAGGGCTTCACAGCATCCTTTTCTGGACTATGGGATCTCTGGACGAGTCAAACCGTTCATTAATAATACTTGTACTTACAGTAAGTCTTGCTGGGCTGGTTTTCTCAAACCTTTTTTCACATCAGCTTAATGCGTTGAGACTTGGTGAAGACAGGGCGAGGCATCTTGGCGTAAACTCGTCTTTGATGATCAAGCTGATGTTTGTTGTGACGTCATTGCTTGCAGGGATTTGTGTCTCGGTGGCCGGGGTTATTGGTTTCGTCGGTCTGGTTATACCACATCTGATAAGGATGCTGGTTGGTTCGGATTACAGAATCCTGCTGACAGGTTCGTTTCTCGGTGGAAGTTTTTTCCTCATTGTATGTGATGTGATTGCCAGGACCATAATAGCTCCCAATGAATTGCCTGTTGGTGTCATCACCGGTATTATTGGTGGTGTGGTTTTCATTGTTATCCTGGCTCGTGAAAAAAAGAAAATCTGATATATATACTAATGCAATATCTGGAAGTCGAAAATATAGTTTGCGGTTACGACCATTTCAAGTTGAAGGATGTGAGTTTCAAAGTTAGGGAAGGTTCCTTCACCGGCATCATTGGGCCCAATGGTTCCGGTAAGACCACTTTGTTAAGAAGCGTCCTTGGCGATATCAGGCTTGAAAAGGGATCGATCAGGATTGATGGAAAAGATCTGGCGAAGATGTCGATTAAGGAAAGATCTGTCAGGATAGCTGTCGTGACTCAAAAAGTTGGTAATTCTGATTTTAGTGTCATCGATTATGTTCTGATGGGAAGGCTTCCTTACAGACGTCCTTTTCAGTTTTTTGAAAGCGATCATGATCTGGAAGTTGTCGAGAAATATATGAAGCTTACTGGTATTGAAGATTTGCGTGATAAATCGTTAAAGGAGTTGAGTGGTGGAGAGAGGCAATTGGTTAGCATAGCAAAGGCTCTTGCGCAGGAGCCTGAGATATTGTTGCTCGATGAAGCCACTTCACAGCTTGACATAAGTCATCAGATTGAGGTTCTTGATCTTGTAAGAGAGCTCAACGAGAGCATGAACCTCACTGTGCTTATGATTATACACGATTTGAATCTTGCGAGCGAATATTGTGACAACCTGCTGATGATGAATAAAGGTATGATTCACAGTCAGGGTAGTCCGGAGGAAGTAATAGAATACCAGGCTATTGAGGATGTTTACAAGACTTGTGTTATTACCCGGGAAAACCCGGTGTCCGGTAAACCTGCTGTATTCCTGGTTTCAAAGAAAAACAAAATTATAAAAACTTAATTTGATGAATAAGATTTCATTTGCTTTTGCTATTGTCATGATACTTGGTGTTTTTAATATCAGGGCTGAGGTGTTGGATTCCACTAAAGTATATCCTATGGATGAGGTGGTGGTGATGGCATCGCGTGTGGGGAGTTCTCTAAAGAATTTGCCTCAAAGGATTGAGATAATCGAAGCTAAAGATATCAAAGCTGTTCCTAACGAGAATCTGGCTGAGGTTATAAAAAGGCTTACAAATCTTGATATTGTGCAATATCCCGGTGCTATTGCTACGATTGGTATGCGTGGTTTCTCCCCAAGTGCTTTCACAAGGGGTTCAACTCTTTTATTGATTAACGGGAAACCTTCGGGTACAAGCAATCTGGCAACGATTCTGATGACCAATATTGACAGAATTGAGGTAATCAAGGGCCCGTATGCAACTTGTTATGGCTCTGATGCCATGGGCGGCGTAATTAATCTGATAACAAATCCTGTCGATAAGGATTTCCATGGAAATGTTATGCTTGAAGGCGGGTCTTTTGGTTTTTATCGTGCTGATGCTTCGGTGAGCGGGCAGATCGTCAAAAACCTAAGAGGTCGTTTTAGTATGACCACTATGAAGCAGACTAAGGATTATCGCATCGGCGGTTCCAATCTTCTGAAGATGAGTAATCTTGAAAAACTTATACTTGACAAGCGGTCATACGGGGATACTTTGGCCAATACTAAGTATGATATGAATATGGCTTCACTGGGTCTTGAATGGGATATAAACAGTAAGTGGAATGCCAGGGCTGACGGTTCGTTTACTTTTGCTAAAAATATTGAAACCTCGGGCAACTACTGGGGTAGCTATGGTGACAGCAAAAAACAGCTGAGAAGGATGAATGTTTACGGTACTCTGGAAAGAAAAGGGGTGCACGGAATTTTCTCGATTAGTCCTTACATGACCAGAGAGAACGAACCAAATTTTTCTTCCAATCTTAATGACGGGTTTGTGAATTTTGAGAGTGAGGTTTCAGAATATGGTTTTCAGATGCAGCAACAACATACTTTCGGAAGTTTTAAAACTGTTGCCGGTGTTGATTATGGCGTTTATGATTATCATTCTGACCGTTTCAATTTTGACGGTACTCCGGCTACTCCTTATAAGCCTGACAACAGGTATGTGGATGAAGCTGTTTTCCTGCAATCAACTTACAGTCAGGGTCGTCTTGATGTTAATGCCGGTCTTCGTCTTGATCATTTCAGATATCATACCGAGAAGAACGATGCTTTGGGTTCGCAGGCTTCTGATGCCAACTATACTTCTTTAAATCCAAGTATTGGCGCTCAGTACAGGTTGCTGGATAATCTGAAGGCTCATGCTTCTTTTGGTACTGCTTTTTCCGTGCCTGATGCTTACAAGACTTCGGGTTCATATAATGTTTCAATCTATTTCCCTGAATGGGATTATACCTGGGTTCAGTCTTATGTCGGTAATCCTGATCTGAAACCTGAAAAATCGAGAACTACTGATTTTGGTTTGAGCTTTTTCTCTCCTGATCGTGCTTTTCATTCTGATCTGACTTATTTCCATACTAATCATGTTGACCAGATCGTCGAAACCTATCTGGACAATGGAAATATATCGTATATCAATGCTAACAGCTCTCTGATGAATGGTCTTGAGTTTAGTGCTGATTATGATCTGGGTAGTCTTTTTAGTAATAAGTTTAGCCTTAAGGCATATGCAAACTGGACCTGGTTATTTAATGCTGATTTTACGAGGACTGTGGCTTCATCAACAGGAGCCGACAGCACTTTTACAAAGTTCATGCTTTATGTAAGGAAGCATAATGGTAATTTTGGTCTTGACTATAGTGATTATGGCGGCTTCAGTGCAAGGATTAATGCAAGATATATTGGATACAGGTTTGAGGACGATAATTATGCCATGTTGAGGCCTGAGATTACTTCTGCTGATTATTCACTTGAGGGTGGTCACTCTGTTGGTGATCGTGCTTTGAAGTATCCTGATTTTATGGTGCTTGATTTGAGCGTCCGCAAGACTTTCAAAAATAAATTCAGTGTTGGTCTTGCGGTTTCAAACCTGCTGGATGAGAATTTTACCGAGAAAGATGGTTACCCTATGCC
>CAZCPI010000225.1:0-4011 GCA_964500535.1 uncultured Bacteroidales bacterium | reverse complement strand
GTGGCATTTGTCATGCCGGTCGTGGTATGACCAATCCTGATTATTGTCCAGTTTCCTGCGGGTGCATTCCAGTTTAGATTTCCTTTTTCGTCAAGATATTGAGAAATATTAATCAGTTTGTTTTTAGGTATGCAGATTTCTGTCGGCAATTGCGCTTTGTTTGCAGGTTTGCTAAGTCTCCATACGCTTGCATTTTTCCCTTCATATTGATTAATTACAGGTTCTGAAGATAGGAAAAGTCCTGTCATTTTTAAGGTCGGAACCCATTTTGCATTGTCAAGATCTTCAGCTCCGGGTTCTGAGCCTTCCCTTGTCCATTTGAATCTGTAGAATTTTGCTTTTGTGGGTGGTATCGAATGAGTTACGTCATAAGCAGTGTTTTGCCAGCCATGTCTGGGAGGTTCAAGTTTTGCTACAAATTTGTAATTTACACCGTCATCACCGGCTTCAACTAGAAGTCTGTGAGTCTGATAGCTATTACCGTTGGTTTCAGTAATAATGGAACGGCATGTAAAAGGTTTCTCGTATTCATAAACTATACTGCAAGGATCTTCGCTTCTGAAAGTATCTTTGCGGTTATTTTTATCGACGAGAAATCCCAAATCTCCGGCACCAGGATTTGTAGAGGATATTCTGACAGGATTTATTTCAGCCTCAGTGGATTCTATAAGCGAAGGGTAAGCATAAACTGCAATATCCTTGTAGAAATTGTAGTTGGTTTCAGGTTGTTTTATGTTTATTTCCTGTGCGTTTATTCCCCGCTGTTCACTTGCTGAGAGGAGATTAATTTTAAGTAGTTTTCCCCCCTTCACAATTTCTTTGGTCCAGACCAGTTTTTGCATTGACATTTCGGGAGAGATCCATGGACCTCCTGCAAGGGCGAAACCATCGCAAATATGCATGCCAATTTTAAGGTCAAGTCTTTTGGCTTCCTGCATAGCAAATTTTACAAGTGCCCACCATTCCGGGCTCATGGTTTCGACAGCAGGATTATACGGAGAAGGATTAAGTACTCCTCTGATAGGCATCAGATATGTGCCTTCCAGCCCGGCTTCCTTCATCGCTTCTAGATCCAGCGTGATCCCTTGTTTGGAAACGCAACCATGCATCCAGTACCATATTGACCATGGTTTGTTTTGAGGCTTAATGTTCTGGAAAGCCTCAACAGCTGTATTTAAAGCATTTCCTGTTATGGTAAAAACCATAAACAATGTTATCAGAATAGATTTTGTCTTCATCCCTTTTTTAATATATAAACATTAAACCAGTATGGAGCATAGCATGCCCCTTTTTTTGAGTTTAATCCCCGGAAATTGAAATCAGAGCATTTTGCGAGCGGAACACAGAATGCCCGAAACATTACCGGCAGTTTTAAAACTCCAGCCAGATCCTTCCGGAATGAACTCCGTTAATCCATTTTGCCTGAGAGGACGGACCAATCAGGTCTGTCGAATTAACTTTGTTTCTCACAGCCGGGATTACATCAAGTACAGCAATACCGCTCTGAGGTATTGTGTAAAGTAAGGCATCCCTGCCATCTCTTGGAGTATAAACGCCCAGATAGCTGCAGGGTTTGCCATTATACATCCTGAAATTTCCTTCAGTTGTATTGAAGTCCACCCATCTCCAGTCAGCAAAATAGCCTTTGAACTCAGGATAATTGAAACTTTCTGCAGGTATTGGATCATTATAATCAACTTTCCAGACATCAAGTACTGGACCCTGTGTACGGTTTTGCCATACACGATAAGGGCCTTTGCCCAGCCATCTCTTAGAAACCATTTGGTTTTCAGGATAATCAAACTTGATACCGGCAAGCTCAACAACACCGTCATATCTGTATTTGTAATCGAGGCAAATCCTGCCGTCGCTGCTAATCTTCCATTCTGCAGAGATAAAGTTACCGGTATATTCGGCTTTAAATATTACAGTATCCTTAATCTCCCTGATGTCAATTTTCTTAAGCTTGCTTTGACCGGAAATATCATTGTAAATCCTTTCTTTGCTTTTTGCCTGTGCATCATCATGATTGTAAAATACGTCCATCGAACGGTCTGCACGTCTTGCCGCGATAAACTGAGGGCCATTGCCAAAAGAAACCGGTTTTCCTGATTTTTCGACTTTGGCTAAAAGCCCGGTCTTTAAATCAAATACAAGTTTTGTTTTATCGATTGTAAATGTGCAAAGGCTGTCAGTCCTCTCTGTCAATATTTTATAACTCTTGTTGCCTGTTTGGTCTGTAATATTTCCGGCACGATCTTTCATAACGGGCATTGACCAGTTCATTATGGTTTCACCTGACGGATCAATTGCATATATCATTAAAGCATCTGAAGATTTCCATGAAACCGGTAAATCAAGTTTGATTTTACCTTTGCTTCCGGGCCCGACTGAAGGACCTGTAATTGTACCTTCGGATATAACTTTATGTCCTGCAGCGTTCTCCTGCGGTCCGGCAAATTTTACAAGTGCCCATTTGAAACTGCACTTGTCAAGCGATATGAAATCGAAACGGTTTTCAACAGTCAGCTCTCCGTCAAAATCTTCCTTAATGCATTTGTTTGCAATCTGTACGGGAGACCAGACTTCGCGAACAGTAAAGAAGCTTCCCTCCTTTTCATGATTCGGCCCGACAATACCGTCGGCTCCGTAATTGCCGGAGTTGTCAATCCTTCCGTTTTGATCAGTCCTCACAACTCCTTCATCAGCCAATACCCAAAGGAAACCGCCTGCACATTTGGGATTGTTGCGCATCATTTCCCAATAATCCCAGAGTCCTGCACCGTGTCCGCCGTCATAAAGTCCATGAAGGAATTCGGTCGGCATGTATATTTCAGGTTTTCTCATATATTCCTGAGATTCACCGTATGATCTGTAATGCATGGTTTCGAAACCGCCAAAATTACCCTGTGGATGTAAAACTGGTCGCTTCTGGATATCCCATTTGGCAAATTCGCCGTCGAGTTCGGTATTCCAGCCTCCTTCATTGCCGTTTGACCACCAGATTATGGAAGGATGGTTTGCATCTCTGGTCAGCATTTCCTTAACAAGTTGTTTGCCGGTTTCTGTATCATATTTGCCGTGCCAGCCACCAAGTTCATTCATTACGTAAAGTCCAAGCTCGTCGCAGGCTTGCAGGAACTCAGGATCAGGAGGATAATGAGACAATCTTACTGCATTCATGTTCATTTCCTTAATCAATCTGACATCGTCATAATTTGCTTTTTTGCTTAGGGTTCTACCTGTCTCAGGGCGGAAACTGTGACGGTTAATTCCTTTAATAAGTACTTTATAGCCGTTTATGTAAAGACCGTCGCCTTCCTTTACTTTAATCGTCCTGAATGCAAATCGTTCTTTGACTGTGTGAATTACATTATCCTTGTTTATAAGTTTGAATGTAACGTCATAAAGTTCAGGTGTTTCTGCCGTCCAGGTCACAACATTTTCAAATGATCCCTGCATATCGACGAAATCACTTCCGGGCCTCAATGCTGAAATTAATATATTGCCTTTTTGTTTGCCGTCTTTTCCGGTTACTACTGCTTCAACCTTATAGTTTTCTCCGGGTGCCTGACCAAGGAAAACCTTTGCAGTAAAGGTACCGTCAGCCTGGGCATCTATACAAGTCCTTTCGATGTTCAGCGCAGGCAATGCTTCTATAAATACTGGTCTGAATATGCCTCCGAAGTTCCAGTAATCAGCTCTGCGTTCCGCAAGATTGACCTGCGGGTTTGCAGATTCTTTACTTACGGTTACTTCGAGTAGATTATCTTTTTTACCGAAAAATATTCTGTCTGTAACGTCTGCCTTGAAGCGATAGAATGCTCCCTGATGCAACTTAACTGCTCTCCTGCCATTAATATCAACTGAACAGTCTGTCATAACTCCTTCAAAAACGAGTTTAATAGTGCGCCCTTCCCATTCTGCCGGAAGTTTAAAAGTGATTTTATACTTTCCCTGTTCTTTGGCTATGCCGGGAGGATCTGCTTTGCCGTAAAATGGCATTCCGTA
>CAZCPI010000224.1:0-4032 GCA_964500535.1 uncultured Bacteroidales bacterium | reverse complement strand
ATGTGTAATTTTGCGGTCGATTTTAATTACACACTTAAAATAAGCATAAAACAATGATTAAGGTAGGTATTAACGGTTTTGGCCGTATTGGCCGTTTGGTTTTCCGTGCCGCTCAGGAAAGAAACGATGTACAGATCGTTGCAGTGAATGACCCATTCCTCGATTTGGATTACCTGATTTACATGTTGAACTATGATACAGTTCATGGTAAGTTCCAGGGAACTGCCGAAAACAAAGACGGCAAATTGTTCATCAATGGTAAAGAAGTTAAATTCTATGCTGAAAAAGATCCTGCTGCTATTGCATGGGGTGAAGCCGGTGCTGAATACGTAGTTGAATCTACCGGTGTTTTCACAACTACAGAAAAAGCTGGTGCTCACTTCAAAGGTGGTGCTAAGAAAGTTGTTATCTCTGCTCCTTCCGCTGACGCTCCTATGTTTGTATGTGGTGTTAACCTTGACAAATATACTAACGATATGAACGTTGTTTCAAACGCTTCATGTACTACTAACTGTCTTGCTCCTTTGGCTAAAGTTATCAACGATAAATTCGGCATCGTCGAAGGTTTGATGACAACTGTTCATGCTGCAACTAATACACAAAAGACTGTTGATGCTCCATCTAACAAAGACTGGAGAGGTGGACGCTCAATCCTCGGAAACATTATTCCTTCATCAACCGGTGCTGCTAAAGCTGTAGGTAAAGTTATCCCTTCATTGAATGGCAAACTTACAGGTATGGCCTTCCGTGTTCCTACTGCTGATGTTTCAGTAGTTGACCTTACTGTACGTCTTGAAAAAGCTGCATCTTATGATGAAATCAAAGCTGCTGTTAAAGCTGCTTCAGAAAACGAATTGAAAGGTATCATGGGTTATACAGAAGATTCAGTAGTTTCTACAGACTTTATACATGATGCTCGTACTTCAATATTCGATGCAGGTGCAGGTATTGCATTGAACGGCAACTTCGTTAAGCTGGTTAGCTGGTATGATAACGAATGGGGTTATTCAAACAAAGTTCTTGATTTGATCGCTCACATGGATACAGTTAAATAATTAACTGATAAATATTGAATATTGAAAAACACGGGGAAACCCGTGTTTTTTGTTTTTAATGATGTATCCTTTTTGTTTCCTGTTAAATGGATACTTGTTTGCAATTTGATTCTTTACATATTTTTCTGAGTATTTAATTGATTATAATTTTGTAATGAAAAGTATTTTTTCAGTAGATTATTTTTTTTATTGCAGTACGACTAAAGATATTATAAAATATGTAGTAGAAATGACTACACTTTATGAAGAAATAGATTACAATGCTATAAAGGAAAACCTACAAATCCTTAAGTGTTAAAAAGGTAAATTCGAAAAAGTTTATAAAATATGAAACGTGAAATGAAAAAAATCAGCAATGTTTTATTGTTAAGTACAATGATTTTGGTTTCCGGTATATTCAGTAGTTGTGTACGCAACGAGTTTGAAGATATTAATCCGGATTTGAAGAACGATAATCCATTAAGTGGAGTTGTGGTTCCCGATGGTTTCACCTCTTCAACTACAATAAATGTAATAGTTGATATTGCTGTAAATGATGAATTTAATGGCAAGTACGGGTACTTAGTGGAAATCTTTAATGAAAACCCTATTAGTACTGAAAAAGTAAATCCAATTGCTGCCGGTATTGTAAAGGGCAATCAGATTTTTAATACTGAAATTGAGATTCCTAAAGCTCAGGGTTTCATTTTTGTCAGACAGACAGATCCGGTAGGTCTTAATCTCATAAGGCAATATCCTGTTAAAAGCCATATTATTTGTGATTTTAAAAATCTTTCACCTGAAAATATGCCTGCTTCAAAAGCATACAAATCTCAGAAGAGGATAAACGTAACAGTCCCTGATTATTCTTCAGTGCCTGCCGGAGCAATTGAAATTAAGAATATGGCTACAACAAGTACTCAAAGCAATACAAACTATATTATAAGCAGTGATTACAATGGAACCTTCACCCATTGGGGCACTACCGGTACAAAATTATTTATTACAGCAACCTGGACAATTCCAGGTGATTTTACAATACAAGAAGGATTGAAGATAATCGTGATGAATGGAGGAAAGATTGTTAATACAAATAATAAAGTAATTCTTATTGGGCAGGAAACTGAAATATATGTAATGAAGGGTGGAGAAGCCTCATTAAATGTGCTTGAGCTGAGCAATTATAATAATATGTATAATTTGGGCAAATTTTCAGCTCAAACAATAATAAACAATCCGGGTCTTTTTTATAATGGCCCTTTGGCTACATTTTATACCAATGACTTTCAGGCAGGAGGAGGGCAATATCTTAACGAAGGTATAATGAATTTCAACAAATTTGAAACCACATGGGGATGTAAAATTGAAAACAAATGTACTATTGATGTTAAAGGCAGATTCTTATTTGAAGGCGGTGAAATTGATCAGGTTAGAGGCGCAATAATGGCCAATAATATGCAGTATAATGTAGCGACATTAAATTTGTCTAACGGATCAATGATTAAAGCCTCATCAAAAATTGATTTCAGAGATAATGTGACTGTTAACGGAGCCGGGACAACTTCACTGGTTAAATCACCTAATATGGATTGTTCAAGTGGTCTGACTTTTAACGGAACTCTGATCGTTGAAAATAACAGTATTACCAACGGTAACAAATGGTGGAGCCCATGGGTATTAAACAGTCCTGCTCAAATGACATCATTAAACGGGTCAAATTTGATTATTGAGACCTGTTCAGGTATATTAAATTCGGGAACAACAATTACTGAGCCTACTAATCCTGCTATCCCTGTTGTAACAATCGATGAAAGCCCCAGTACTTATGTTTTTGAAGACGGCTGGCCTTTATATGGTGATTATGATATGAACGATCTTGTAATCAGAGTAAATAGTAAAACTATTGAAACTGATGCAAACAACAAAGCTATAAGTATGAGTATGGAGGTTGAATTACTCGCCGCCGGAGCTACTAAAACTATTGGTGCAGCGTTACAACTTGATAATGTGCTTGCATCAGATATTACTGAAGCTATTACATATTCCAATACACCTGCTGGCTTATTTATTTTAAATGACAAGAAAATCGAAGCTTCCCAGGAAAAAGTTGTGATTCCGTTATTTTCTGATGCTCATAGTTCACTTGGTAGTAGTGAGCACACTATGATAAATACAGTTAAAGGAAGCTCTAAAAATGTAACCAGTACACCTAAAATCTCATTTACGATAAAATTACCTGCAGGTAAATATACTGCAGCAGATTTATCCGGAGACAAGCTTAACTTCTTTATCGTTACCAATGGCAAAAGTACCAGGAGGGTAGAAGTACATGTTTTAGGTTTCAAACCGACTAATCTGGTGGATGTAAGATATTTTGGCTCCAACAATGATGCATCATCAGTTTCATCAAATAGTTACTATATAAGTCAGGACAATCTTGCATGGGGACTGAAAGTACCGGTAGATTTCAAGTATCCAAGAGAAAGTGTTAATATGAAAGATGCCTATGAGAGATTTACTAATTGGTTATCAACCGGTGGAGCAGAAGATAATAATTGGTTTGATACATTTAATACTACAAAAGTTTTTTAGTTTTTATTTATAAATTTAGTATTAGGTTTTAATCTTATTATGAATACGATGTCTTGGTTCAGTTTGGATTAAGACATCGTTTTTTATTATTTTTAAACCCAATATATGAGAAAAACCGATAAATATAAACTGAGTTTGCGACCTGAAGAAGCAATAATTCTGCTGGCTTCCGATATTATACCAGGACAGGATGTTTTGGATGAAATAGATAATTTGCTACTTAAGATAACCGATTGGGATTATTTTACTTCATTAGCGATAGACAACGCGTCTTCACCGCTGATTTTAAAGAAATTACCTTTACTTACCAATGCAAACAGTATCCCCGGATCAGTATTGAATAAGTTAACACAGGCAAGTCTTAAAACCTTAAGCAGAAACATGGTATTGACTGAACATTTCAGGC
>CAZCPI010000223.1:0-4035 GCA_964500535.1 uncultured Bacteroidales bacterium | reverse complement strand
GCGTCATTAATTTTCTCATTCTTCTATATTTAAAAGTTCGTTATTATGTTAAAAGTTTAATAAAGTACCATTTATTAACCATTCGCCACATCGTTCATTCCACCTAAAACTCCAATTACAATCCCCGCAATTAGAACTATGCTTACTACCGCTGTTATAATTATAATCATTGTTTGCACTCCTTCCTTCTCCAAATAAGTTCTTCAATCATGGCACTAATGCTCCTTCTTTCCTCTTTCGCAATCCTCTGTATTTCAGAGATTGCCTCCTCTGTTAAATTAATAGTCACTTTCTTTTTCATTATTGCAGTTATTTAATTAATACTGCAAATATATGTATTATTTATGTAATTACCAAACATTATCACAGTTGTTTCCACCCTGCCGGATATGCCGTAGGGGAATATACATTCGCAGGAATCAACGATTCATACACGGGGTCATTTATGGTTGGGAAATGCACCTTTGCACCAAGAGCATAAGCATCATGCGCCCCTGTTGGTTGTACCCACACAGGAATATCAGGAGTAACCTGTACCTCTTGCCACAATGCTGGGGTAACGTCAGGTTTCCACGCATCCTGTGTCTGATGTGCCAGAATACACTTATAAGTTAATCCGTTGTATGTCCTTGTGGCATTCACTTGCACCTGTTCTCCTGCAATCCACTCTGTTTCTTCGGGGTTAGGTCGGTAGAAAGAAAACAAGGCAGGGGTTAATTCTGGGGCATAAATAGTCCTGTCGTGGTCTTGAACCACCATTACTGCACCGTTGGCATAACTGTAAACCTCACCTTTTTTAAGGCTTCCTGACGCTGGTAGTGGTTTGAAAATGGTCGGCTCTACCTTTGTTGCATATTCCCTTTTAACTTCAATGGCTGGCTTTCCTTCCACCTCAATATTTTCAATCACCTTACGGTCAAAGTCAGGGTCTTGCTGCATCCGTGTGAAGGCGTATATAGCTTCCTCTGCCGTGTTGCCTTTTACAACTGTAAAGTCAGCCTCATACCTTTTGCCTTCATCTCCTTCAGGCTGAACTCCATTGTCTTTGTGGTTTATGGCTACTGACCATTCCCCTTCTTTCCACCTCTGTGTTTCTATTGGCGTATTGCTTTGTGTCCTCATATCATTTAAATTCGTAATGTTCACCTTCTTGAATTATCTTACACATAATAGGCAGATGTTCGCCTTTTACCTTTTCCATCGTACTTATTAGGATGTCAGAACCCGTAAATAAAACCTTCTTGTCACCGTCAATTTCAATCTGAAGGTGAAGGCATTTTCCGCTTTTATTCTTAGGATATTTCGACTGCTCTATTCTGAAATTGTGGATAACAATATCCTTGTTAAGAATCTTGGCAATCTTAATCTTATCACCAACAAAACAGTTTGATGATGTTTCAATTCCTATGTCTTTAAAACTGTTCATGCTGTAAGTTTCTTTAATAGGTGTTTACTATCGCAATGAATAGACCATCCAAAATAGGAAGAATGAATATGCTTGTTGTAATATCCCGTTTTCTTAATTGCCATTGCAAACCTTTGTTTTATTGACTTTCTCAGAAATATGTGGGTGTGATAAAACCTGTATCCAATAAAATCAATGCCTCGTTTTTCAACAGGGAATATCTGGTAGTTTTTCTTCACTTCAAGTTTCAATACCATCGAAAGGTATGTTTTTATCTCTTTGAAAAGTTCATGCAGAAACTCTTTGCTTTCTGACAAAATAACCATGTCGTCAGCATAGCGGTAGTAATATTTTATCTTCTTTTCCTCTTTAATCCAATGGTCAAAATAGGCAAGATAAAGGTTTGCAAAGAATTGACTCAGATAATTTCCGATTGGCACTCCGGGTACGCTATCAATGATTTCGTCAAGCAACCACAACAGGCTTTTGTCTTTAATCTTCTGTCTAAGTATTTTTTTAAGGATATCATGGTCTATTGATGGATAGTATTTGCGTATGTCCAATTTTAAGCAGTAGGTTGTTCTTTCATAGTCTTGCAAATCAACTTTTAGTTTCCTGACCACTCCATGAATGCCCCTGCCTTTTATGCACGAATAGGTATCTCTTGTGAATATTGATACCCATATCGGTTCAAGGATATTCATTACGGCATGGTGAACTATTCTGTCAGGATAATAAGGGAGTTGGTATATTTCTCTTTCCTTCGGGTCTGTTATTGTGAAAACATGGTAACGGGATGTATTAAACATTTTATTCTTCAAGGATTCATGTAAGTCTGTAATGTGCTGTTCCCTGTTTAAGTCGTGTTTTATTACTCCGTAACTTTTCAGTTTACCCTTTCGTGCTTTAACATCTGCTAAAACAAGGTTATCAACCGCATAAATCTTCTCATATAAATTATTTATCCTTTTCATTCATTTTGCTTTCTTAAACCGGAACCTTCACTTTCGTTACCAATACCGTCTAAATTATCTGTCATTTTTTGCCAAGAGGCAAGGTTTTCATCTATCTTCAACATGAAAGAAGGTGTGAGCCGATATTCGTATTTGCATTCGCTGGTTCGTTATTCGTATTCGAATACGTCAAACCTGCATTAACGTCATTATCAGCGTTACCACTGGAAATCAGCATATAGATGTAAACCCAATATTTTAAAGAACGGTTTCGCTTTTCGCCTGCTACGCAGGAATGAAAGCAAGGCGCGAGCCGCGATACGTACGCGCACTCGCCGGCTCGTAATCCGAAGACGAACACGCCAAACCCGCATCAACGCCATTAAAAGCGCGACCACCGGAAATCAGCATCCTTAGTGATACCCCCGATGCTGGTATGGATGTATAATAATAGTCGCAATAATAATGTGTTTTGTCTGCTCCGCCTGTTACGGCAGGAACAAACTCAGCACCAGCACCCATTAGGGCAGTCTTCATGTAACCATTGGCTCTTGCATGATTACCTACATTAGTGTAACCCGTATAATTTGCGTCATCCCATGTTGCGGGGTCATTGCTTATCCATGTTTCCGTCACATTACCCGATGCAACAGATTGAACATTAATGTTAATCCCATCAATGATTTTCCAAACATGACCAAACGGATTCTCATGTCCCCTATATCTCGGTACTTTAAATGCAACATCTACACCACTACCACCAAAATCAACGGCAGTATAATCTACCTCACCGCTATAACTTCCAAGTAAATTACTTGCACCGCAAGGCACAAACGGATTATAAGCGTTAAAGGTATTCCATGTTGCAGAAACAACAGTGGTCACCCCTTCACCCATACCTCCCTGCCTGTACCCGTCAACTGTCAAATCAGTATTAACGGGTTTTTGTGAGTTCAGGGTGGCATACTCGATAGCGTAAAACCATAATAACCACTTATGGTCAGAATAAGAATTAATGTTCCATCCTGTTCCACGATTTCGTGCATAGGTTCTGAAATTGGTACGGTTGATATTTGTTGCTGGTTTGCCAAGCAAAGTATTTGCCCCTGCATCATATGCATTGTTATTATTTCCACCCCTGTAATCTGTGCTTGTATTGATGACAGATGCAAGTTTGCTTGTGCTTCTCTGTATCCCTGCTTCAAATGCCGAAATGTAATGTTTTGGCACTTTTGTCCACCCTGTTCCAGCATAGGGTGAAATCTTAATCTGATGCTGCCCTGCAGCAGGATAGTTGTTTTCCACCTTGTAGTAAAATTCACCCCACTCCATCATCACCTGACCGTTACTACCATCTAAAACTGATGCTGAACCATCTGCCTTTTTACTCCAATCGGTTGGATTAAGGTAATAGTTCACCGTGCCATTATCAGCAAGTAAACAGGCTTTTATATTGTTATGACATGGTAATCCTGTGTTGGCATTATGCAGTGTCATATCAGAGGCAATTCTGGTAACATCAGGGGATGAATCCGCTTCATCAATCTGTATTCCATACCACAAATCAGTTGCTTTAGGTTTCAACCCTGACCCTTTTAACACCCTACTTATTCCAATTCCCAGCATGGTCGTAATTTTTAGTTAATGTATGCAATTACTTTCCCACTCGTCAGGGTG
>CAZCPI010000222.1:0-4115 GCA_964500535.1 uncultured Bacteroidales bacterium | reverse complement strand
TTCTGGATGCAGGCAAGAGAAAGTGTTCTGAAATCCGAATTGCTTGGTCATATGGAGGATGTATATCCTGTAATTCAATCCGGAATGAGCGACTCTGCCTCATTGGATAACACACTGGAATTTCTGCTCATGTCAGGGATGAGTCTTCCACACGCAATTTCAATACTTGTACCGGACTCCTGGAATGACAAGAATCCGATTCCTGATAACTTAAAAGCATTCTATGAATATCATAGCACAATGATGGAACCATGGGATGGCCCGGCTACATTATTGTTTTCTGATGGCAGATTTGCAGGAGGCACACTCGACAGAAATGGCTTAAGACCTGCAAGATATCTGATCACGAATGACGATATGATGATTGTTGCATCCGAAACCGGTGTACTTAATTTCAGGGCGGAAGAAATCAGAGAAAAAGGAAGATTGAAACCCGGGAAAATGCTTATGGTCGACACAAAAGAACATAAGATATTTTATGATGCCGAATTAAAACAGGAAGTAGCTTCTGCTTTTCCTTACAGAGAGTGGCTTGAGAAATACAGAATAAAATTAAAAGATTTATCTTCAGGCAGAGAAATTAAAAATGAATTACCTGATTTAAAAAAATATTTACAGGCTTTTGGTTATGGCAAAGAAGATATCGAGAGATTAATGATCCCTATGGCTCTGGAAGGCAAGGAGCCTGTTTCATCGATGGGTAATGACACACCTATTGCTGTTCTCTCCGACAAACCCCAAAGTCTTTTTGCATACTTCAGACAACTTTTTGCTCAGGTTACAAATCCCCCGATTGATCCTATCCGTGAAGAACTTGTAATGTCTTTAACAGGTTTTATCGGATCGCATCATGCAAATATTCTTGAACCAAGTCCCGAATGTTGCAAAGTCGTAAAGATGAGTAGCCCGGTTATTACAAACAGAGAGTTTGATCTTTTGAAAAACATCAGATATAAAGGCTTCTCTACTTTTGAATTACCCATACTATTCCCTCTGTCGGGAGGCGCCGGTGCTTTAGAACAGGCTGTGAACAGCCTTTGTATCAAAGCTGAAGAAGCGGTCGAAAATGGTCACAACTTTTTAGTTCTGACTGACAGAGGAGTCAACAGTGATATGGTAGCAATACCATCTTTACTTGCGGTTTCTGCCGTACATCATCACCTTATTAATTGCCGTAAGAGGATGCAGATTGATATAGTTGTTGAAAGTGCTGAGCCAAGAGAAATCATGCATTTTGCGCTTTTATTCGGTTACGGAGCAAGTGTAATTAATCCATATATGGCTTTTGCTGTCCTGAATGATCTGGTAAAAAGAAAAGAGATTCAGTCAGATTATGAAACTGCAGAAAAGCATTTTATAAAATCAATTAATAAAGGATTGCTCAAGGTTCTTTCCAAAATGGGAATTTCAACTTTGAGAAGTTACAGAGGTTCTCAAATCTTTGAAGCTATCGGAATAAGTAGTGACGTATTGCAAAAATATTTTGAAGGTACTACTTCAAAGATTGAAGGTATCACGATGGAAGATGTTGCAAACGAAGCTATTGCAAAACACCAGAATGGCTTTGGAACAAATGACCCCGAAATGCCTGTAAATGAAGGCATTTATACATGGAGAAAAAATGGTGAGCTTCATGCATGGAATCCTGAAACTATTTCAAGACTGCAGATTGCAACAAAAACAGGTTCTTATTCAAAATATAAGGAATATGTAGCTTCAGTAGACAAGAAGGAGCATCCTATATTCATTCGTGATTTCATGGATTTTAAAGCAGGAAAATCTATTGACATTTCTAAAGTTGAACCAGCTTCTGGTATCATGAAAAGATTTGTAACCGGAGCAATGTCATATGGTTCTATAAGCAGGGAAGCTCATGAAGCCATGGCGATTGCCATGAATATTATTGGAGGCAAGAGCAATACTGGTGAAGGTGGCGAAGACCCGGTAAGATTTAAACCAAGGCCTGATGGTTTAAGCACAAGAAGTGCAATAAAACAGGTAGCTTCAGGACGTTTTGGAGTTACTGCCGAGTATCTGGTTAATGCCGATGAAATACAGATAAAAATCGCTCAGGGAGCGAAACCGGGAGAAGGCGGACAGTTACCCGGTTATAAAGTCGATAAAATTATTGCCAAAACCAGACATTCAATACCGGGGATATCTTTAATTTCACCTCCCCCACACCATGACATTTATTCTATTGAAGATCTTTCTCAACTGATTTTTGACTTAAAAAATGTGAATCCGAATGCCAGAATAAGCGTTAAGCTTGTTTCTGAAAGCGGAGTCGGAACTGTGGCCGCCGGTGTAGCAAAAGCAAAAGCAGATATGATTCTGATAAGTGGATGCGAAGGCGGAACCGGAGCAAGCCCATCCAGTTCAATCAAACATGCAGGATTGCCAGTTGAAATAGGGTTGGCTGAAACACAGCAAACTCTGGTTTTAAATGGACTCAGAGGTCAGGTACGATTACAGACAGATGGACAGTTAAAAACAGGCAGGGATATTATAATAGCCGCTATGCTCGGAGCAGAAGAATTTGGTTTCGCCACTAGTGCTCTGATTGTTTTAGGTTGTGTTATGATGAGAAAGTGCCATGTGAATACTTGTCCTGTCGGAGTGGCAACACAAAGTGAAGAATTGAGAAAACGATTTACAGGCAACTACAAATACCTTGTTAATTTCTTTAATTTTCTGGCAGAAGATGTAAGAGAACATCTCGCCTACCTGGGCTTCAATAAACTTGATGATATTGTCGGTAGAACAGATTTATTGAATTTTGTTCAAAAAGGTAATAACCCAAAGATGAAAAATCTTGATTATTCCAAACTTCTTTACAAAATGACCGGTGATCTTACTCTCAGGAACATTAAGTCACAAATACATGACATAGAAGAAGTTCAGGACAGATCCATAATTGAACTTTCTATGACTGCTCTTGATATGCAAAGTCCGGTAAAATTCTCACGAAAAATTAAAAATACTGACAGAACTGTTGGTGCTATGCTTTCGGGTGAAATTGCCAAAAGATATGGACATGAAGGTTTACCAAATGATACTATTTCCTGTCATTTTACCGGTTCAGCCGGGCAAAGTTTTGGAGCTTTTCTGGCCAGGGGAGTTACATTTAAACTTGAAGGTGATTCAAATGACTATCTTGGAAAGGGATTATCAGGTGGCAAGATTATAGTTGTACCTCCTGCAGGGTCAGCTTTTGCTCCTGAAGATAACATTATTGCCGGTAATACCTTGCTCTATGGAGCAACCAGTGGAGAGGTTTATATAAACGGGCAGGTAGGTGAAAGATTTTGTGTAAGAAATTCCGGAGCTATTGCTGTGGTTGAAGGTGCAGGAGATCATTGTTGCGAATATATGACCGGTGGCAGAACTGTTGTTCTTGGTAAAACAGGAAGAAATTTTGCAGCAGGCATGTCAGGCGGTATCGCATATGTTCTGGACGAAGAAGGCAATTTTGACTATTTCTGCAATATGCAGATGGTTGAAATCACTCTTATAGAGGATATGGCAGACAACAAAGAATTGAGAAACCTCATTACTGCACATTATCGTTACACGCAAAGTCCAAAGGCAAAAATGATACTTGAAAACTGGAATGAATATGTTGAAAAATTCATAAGGGTAATACCTATTGAATATAAGAAAGTGCTTCATGATGAAAAAATTGAGGCTGTTAAAAAGAAAATTGCACAAGTAGAATACGATTATTGATATGGGAAATCCAAAAGCATTCATGACCATAGGTCGTAAGGAGGCTGGCTATCGCCCGGTTCACGAAAGAATTACCGACTTTGGGGAAGTAGAGCAAACACTAAATAACGAAGACAGAATGTTGCAAGCTTCACGCTGTATGGATTGCGGCGTACCATTCTGCCATTGGGCATGTCCGTTAGGCAATAAAATGCCTGAATATCAGGACATGTTATTTAAAGGTAAATGGAAAGAAGCCTGGGAGATACTAAATGAAACGGATGACTTCCCGGAATTTACTGGAAGAGTTTGCCCTGCATTGTGCGAAAAATCATGTGTACTGAATATTCAACATGAAGCAATTACAATAAGGGAGAATGAAGCTTCAGTTACAGAAAGAGCTTTTG
>CAZCPI010000221.1:0-4124 GCA_964500535.1 uncultured Bacteroidales bacterium | reverse complement strand
TTCACATTATAACTGGCACCACTCGGATCGTCTTTCATCCCTAAAAGGACGCTTATTCTAATCTGTTGATGTGGTTCAAGCACATTATTAAAGGCGTAATCAATCGAATACAGGAAGACTGTAGACATTAGGGAAAAAACAGCTATCCATGAATATATCGAAACCCTGTGGCTAATGGATTTGAAAAACAGATAAAATACAGAAACCACTAATAATCCTATCTGCAATAAACATAAATTAAATTTGAACCAACCAGACAATCCTATTATTATACTAATTATTATAGGTGACAAATTTCCAATCAATATTATTTTAGCAGCTTTAAAATCTTTCCTGTAGATGATTATCATACCAGCAATAGTAAGTACTATAATCAGTAATACAGCAAATTGACCGACATTTGTAAATCCAAGTAATAAATCCTGGCCAAATCTCAGACCGATTACAAAAACACTTGCCATAAAGAGCACAAGAAATAAAATAAATCCGGGCATACCTTCGCGGTAAAGCATTAGCATAAGTGAAAAGAAAACCAAAGCTGAACCTGTTTCATGCTGTAAAAAAATAAGCAGAGCAGGTGCACATAAAAAGAATATTATAGCACCAATATTTTTGGTGTTTTTTATATTGAAATTATAAGATCCCATGAATCTTGAGATTGCAAGTGCAGTAGTAAACTTGGCAAATTCTGCAGGTTGTACCTGCAAAGGCCCCAAAACAATCCAGGAGTTGGATCCCTTTATATCAGAACCAATAAATATCGTAATAGCTAACAAACCCAACATACCAAAAAACAAGAAAAATGACCATGAGAAGAACACGTTAGAATCCATCATGAGTATTACAAAAGCAATCATAATAGCGAGTCCGAACCAAAGGAATTGCTTGCCTGACCTTTGATCCATGTTTATCAGACCGGGATTTTCGAAATCATAACTTGCACCATAAATGCTGATTATGCCAATTATACATAAAATGACATAAACAATTACCACACCCCAGTCAAGTGATTTCCATAAACTGGTTTTTTCATCTCGGTACATTGTTCAACAAATATAAGTTCAACATATTATTTTCCATCCATAACCTGTTTTGCGCAATTGTCCCGTTAATATACTTTTCAATTAACAGACTACCGATAGGAACAGCACATTCAGCACCAAATCCTCCATTTTCAATAAAAATTACCATTGCAATTTTCGGGTTATTCGCAGGGGCAAAACACATGAAAATCGAATGGTCACGTGCGCCCGTATTCTGAGCAGTACCTGTTTTACCGCATATTTCTATACCCGGTACAGCGACACCCGCAGCAGTACCATGTAATGCTGCTCCTTTCATACCCTCAACGACAGGCAAAAAATATTCAGGTTTAATACTTGTTATATGCTTTTTAGTATAGAGAGTATCAAGTTTTTGACCTTTAATTTTTTTCACAAGATGTGGCGTGTAAAACCAGCCCCTGTTTGCAATCGTAGCACAGAAATTAGCAATCTGGATAGGTGTTGCCAAAATCTCGCCTTGCCCTATGGCATTTGATATAATAGTAGCTCCGCGCCATCCCTTTTTACCGTACCATTTATTGTAATAATTACTATTTGGGATCATGCCTCTTTTCTCATAAGGCAGGTCCACTCCAAGCTTGTAGCCATATCCGAGTGAAACCATATGATTTTTCCATGTATCCATAGCATTCTGGATATTCAAATATTTCCTGCTGTCCATCATTGTTCTGTAACCTGCGCAGAAATATGCATTACAGGAATTCGCAATCGCAGGAGCAAGAGACAAAGGGGAAGCGTGAGCATGGCAACCAACTTTATGACGGGCTGTATAATAATAACCACCATGACAACCATAATAAGTATTTGGAGTTATAATCCCCTCTTCAAGCAAAGCAAGAGCCTGGGCAGGTTTAAAAGTCGAGCCCGGAGGATAATTCGATTGAATTGGTCTGTTAAGGAATATTTTTTGCGGAGAGGATTCAAGCAACTTGTAATTTACAGACCTTTCTCTGCCACTTAATAATGAAGGGTCATATGTGGGCGCGGATACATAAGCAAGAATTTCACCACTTTTTGGTTCTATTGCAACAATTGCGCCCCTTTTATTTGCCATTAATTTTTCAGCATACTCCTGCAATTCGAGATCAAGAGAAAGAGTCAAATCGTTGCCGGGTAAAGCTTTCTTATCATGTTTTCCTTTCTCATACTTACCCTTGACCCTTCCATGAGCATCCCGTAACAACACGGTAGTGCCTTTTACTCCCCTGAGATACTTTTCATAAGTTTTTTCCAATCCGGAACGGCCGTTATAATCTCCTGATACATAATAAGGATCATCCTCAATATCTTTTCTGTTTACTTCAGAAACATAACCTAAAGCATGTGATGCAACAGGTTTCATATAAGATCTTAATGACCTGCTTCTTACCGATATACCCTTATATCTGAATAATTTTTCCTGCAGAACTCCATAAGTTTCAGCAGGCAATTGAGTTATAAAAGCCTGTGGTGTATATGAAGAATATCCGGGATTTAAACGGCGGTTTTTGACTTTTTCAACATAAGTATCAAATTCCTGACGTGTTATGCCGACTGTATTGCAAAAATCAAGAGTATCAAGACCTTTAACATCTCTCATCGTAATCAGGACATCATAAGAAGGTTCGTTAAAAACCATCAACTTACCATTTCTGTCATATATCAAACCTCTTGAAGGATATATCGTTTTCAAATAAAATGCATTATTATCCGCAAAAGATTTGTACTTATCATTAAAAAGCTGCAGGAATGCAAGCCTGATAACAAATACGACAAAAACAATAATAATGAGAATTGTTATTGTATTTCTTCTTTTCAGATTTTCAAGACTTCCCTGCATTTTTACCAACGTTAATGTATTCCATTAATAAAATGAAAACCATTGACAACAGTGCACATGCCGGAATCTTAATCAATAATTGTCCAAAGTTCAAAAAAGTAAAAGACTCCAGAGTAAACAGAGTTATGTGGTGTATCAGGATAAGAATAAGGCAATATTTCCAGTAAACGGAAATACCCAACCATGAAATATCAACATTTTTGCTGCTGAAATCCTCCTTTAATACAAATAATCTCAGAATAGAATATCTTAAAAAGCCCATCAATGTAGTTGCAGCTGTATGCATACCCGGAGTATTACTGAAAATATCAACAGTAAGACCGGTTAAAAAACTTATTATCAGAATTGCATAACCTGAAAAACTTGAAGGTAATCTGAGTATTGCATATATATAAATAACAGGAATAAACACACTCAGGAAATGAATGTTGTCAAGAAACAATACCTGTACTGCCAATAAAATAACAAACCAGAAAATATGTCCTAAAACCTGCTTCATTTCGCTATCTGGTTTTCAAGTTTGCGGGCTTCACCCCTGTATTTATAATCAATTACGCTGACATTAGAAACAGCATCAAAACGTACAGCTAATTTGACTTTAAGCTGTAAGAAATTTGCTTCCTCACCAAAATCGAATTCTTCAACAATTCCAACCATCAAACCTTCAGGGAAAATTGAAGAGTAACCGCTGGTCACAATCGTATCACCAACGTTTACATGAACATAAGGTGGTATTTCTTCCAACATAGCATATCTTCTGTCGGCTTCGTCCCAAATCAGAGAACCGGAAGTACCAGTTGATTTTATTTTACAGCTGAATCTTACTTCCGGATTCAACACGGGTATAACTACTGAATAATGATCAGAAACATTACTGACAACTCCTACTATACCTTTATCATTTGCAACTCCCATTTCCGGTTTCACACCATCAGCTTTTCCGACATTTAATGTCATGTAATTTCTGACATGAATCACGCTGTTCTTAATGACTCTGCCCGGAATAAGACGATATTCATCAGCTTCTTTAAATCTTAAAACAGAGATGTCAGTGGTATCAGTAAATCTTGAAATATTAGCTTTAAGCTTTGCAATATCTTGTTTCAGTACAATATTTTCATTGATAAGAGCCTCATTCTCATATTTAAGGCTAAAATAATGGCTTAACGATTCCTCCCAGGAATATACCTGACCAATTACACGATTGGCAGAAGTCAGAAAAACGCTTCTCTGAAAAGAAT
>CAZCPI010000220.1:0-4160 GCA_964500535.1 uncultured Bacteroidales bacterium | reverse complement strand
TGTCAGGTTGCTGTATCACAAAAGAATACAATCAAAGTTGCTGTTGCTACCAATATTGATACCACATTTTCGTTAGTGGGAAATTTTTCTGTAAGGGAGATTGATATAAATCTTTCGGAAGGTATATTTAAATATCTCAATGATTATATAGATACAGCAACATATCAGCTTTCAGAAGCTAGACTGCCTGAAGAATTCAGAATGAATGGTTCCGCAATGGTAAAAATGCCCGGCATTACTACGTTGAAACCGTGGTTGTCGAAACTTAAAAATAACGGCTTTGACCTGCTGGTTTTTATATATAAACCGATACTTGACGATAAGGCAAATTCGGGAGTTATGGGTTTCTCATATGGGATGACCGTTTCTGAAAATAAGGTGTTTTCTATAAATGATGCTTACATAGTTGATTTAAAGACACCTGAAATTATGACCAATATAAATATGAACTCTGAATCCGATTATATTTTCAGACAGGATCCTAAGGACAGAATTGTCAAATCAATCAGGAAGTATAACCAGAAAGATATTTCCAAGGCATGTGACATTATTAACGAATTGAACAGGAATTTTGCTTTGAGGATTTGTCAGAAGCTTGTGATTATAAATAAGTAATATTATATGAAGCCTAAGTTGCTGATTATACTGTCACTGGTACTTATGTCTTTTAGTGTTAAGGACAGTAAGTATTCAGATTACCCTATTGAGGCAATCGGAGTTAAAGATGTAAAGCTGTCTGATGGTTTCTGGCTTCAGAAAATTAAGACTATAAAAGATTCCACCATTAGCTATTCTTTCAAAAAATGTGAGGAAGAAGGGCGAATGGATAATTTTCTGATAGCAGGAGGTAAGTTATCAGGGAAGACTAAAGGAAAAATGCCTTTTGATGATACAGATTTGTATAAAATAATTGAAGGAGCATCGCTGTCATTAATAAGTGCTCCTGATCCTCAACTGGATTCATATATCGATTCCATTATTGAAATTATAAGGGTAGGCCAGGAGCCTGATGGTTATATTACAACCTGGTTTACTATAGACAGGACAAGTCCTCCGGCTGATTGGGTGAAACCGTCAAAGGAAAGATGGGAAAATGAAATCTCAAGTCATGAACTCTATAACAGTGGTCATCTGTTTGAAGCCGCTGCAACACATTTTCTGGCAACCGGTAAGAGAAACCTTCTGGATATTGCTTTAAAGAATGCCGATCTACTGGTTTCAAAATTTGGTCCCGGGAAACTTCAGGTTCCTCCCGGTCATGAAATAATAGAAACCGGATTGGTAAAATTGTACAGGATTACCCGCAAACCGGCATATCTTGAATTGTCAAAATTTTTCCTTGATATAAGGGGGGATGCTTCAACTCATAAACTTTATGGAGCATACAATCAGGATCATTTTAAGGTAACTGAACAGTCTGAGGCAGTAGGACATGCCGTAAGAGCTGTTTATATGTATGCCGGAATGACTGATATTGCAGCTTTATATAAGGATAGCTGTTATCTCGAAGCTGTAAAAAGAATTTGGGAAAATGTGGTAAACGCTAAAACTTATATCACAGGCGGACTTGGAGCAAGACATGACGGAGAATCTTTCGGTGATGATTATGAGCTGCCAAATCTTACTGCATACAGTGAAACCTGTGCTGCAATCGGCAGTGTTGGCTGGAATCAAAGAATCTTCCAGCTTACCGGAGATTCGAAGTATTATGATGTGATTGAAAGAACTCTTTATAACGGACTTATTTCCGGTATCTCACAGGATGGTAAGACCTTCTTTTATCCTAATCCTCTGGAATCAGACGGTAAATATAAATTTAACATGGGCGCAACGACCCGTCAACCATGGTTTGATTGCTCATGTTGTCCGACAAATCTTATAAGGTTTATACCTTCTGTTCCTGGTCTGATTTATGCAAAAAGAGCAGACAGTGTCTATGTCAATCTTTTTATTGGCAGTAATGTCAATATGAAAATTGGGAAAAAGGATTTGAATATAGTTCAGAAGACAGATTATCCCTGGAAGGGTATCGTTTCTTTAGTTGTGAATCCCAAAAAAACTCAGAAATTTACTCTTAAGATTCGTGTACCGGGTTGGGTGATAAATAAGCCCATGCCGGGAAATCTGTATAGTTATCAGGAGCCGGTTTCTGAAAAATATTATCTTGGAGTCAACGGGAGCGAAATAAATGCTGATATTAAAAACGGTTATCTGGAAATTTCCAGAGAGTGGAAAAAAGGTGATGAGGTAGAACTACACTTTCCGATGAGTGTGCGCAGAGTGATTACTAATGATAAAGTTAAAGACAACAAAGGCAAGATTGCAATAGAGTACGGTCCGGTCGTTTATTGTGCAGAGTCAGTTGATAATGGCAAACTAGCCGGATTAGTTGTTTCGCCTGCCACTAAATTTGAACCTGTAAATGAAACGTTGCTATCAGATGACGTAGTGGTTCTGAAAAATAAAGTCAGAGGGCATGAGATAACTCTGATACCTTATTATCTTTGGTCAAATCGTGGTGTCGGAGAGATGAAAGTCTGGTTCAATAAGGGTAAATAATCATTTCTTGTTCATAAATATCAGACATACAGGTGATCCCACATTAATCTGCATTCCTGTATTCGTCATTTTACCGGTTTCAACGTCACGTTTAAAAATAGTAATGTTGTCAGTAAACTGATGACCGATGAAAATGTATTTACCGTCAGGAGTGATTGCAAAATTACGCGGGCCGTCACCTTCGGTTTTTGTCTGACTTACAAAATCTATCTTCCCGTTTTTTGAGACTTTGAAGCAGGTAATATCATTAGCAGGTGCTCTGTTAGTTACATACAAAAATTTATTATCCGGCGACAGGTGTATGTCTGCTACCCATGGCTTCGGATTATTATCTCTGATAACAGTACTCTCCTGAATGAGTTTTATGTTGCCATTCATATACCTGAATGCTGAAACCGCTCCGTCAAGTTCATGAGCCAAAAAAAAGTATTTCCCGTTTTTGCTGAATACTGCATGCCTTGGTCCGCTTCCTGTCTTAACATCAAAAGATTTTCCATCATAAAGAACATTATCTTTTGAAGCTGGATTATACTTATAAATCCAAACTTTGTCAGTACCCAGGTCGTTTGTTACAATATGTTTGTGGTCAGGTGCAATTATAGCCTGATGTATATGTGATACGACTTTAACAGACTTATCGTTTCCCGAGGGCGTGAAACCTATAGTTTGTTTGGTTTCGGTCAGCGAACCATCTTTATTGATGCCAAAAACCGATAGAAAACCTCCATTGTAAATGGAAGTAAATGCATTTTTATCGTCGGTAACTATGTGACATGGACCCTTTGTGTTGGTTTTAAATTGGTTTATCAGCCTGATGCTATCGTGACTGTCATTAATTGACAATGCAGCGACGGTACCCGAATTATAATTTTCACTGAATGTATAAATCTTGCTCTCGTCTTTTGATAAAGCCAGGAAGCTGGGATTTGAAAGTCCATCGTATATTGCTTTTTGAGAAATATTTCTGCTGTCTGTGTCTATTTCAAAGAGATAAATACCCTTGCTTTTTCCTGTATTTGTGTATGTACCCGTAAGCAGTTCGTATTTTTCTGCACTGATAACAGAAGAAGCTAAGATAAAAGCAGATAGTAAGCAAAATCTTATTTTTATCATTGGCTTCGGTATTTTGATTAAGTATGCTCGTTTCATATGCACAATTCTGGATTATTATGATTGAGATTATTATCAAAATTACTAAAAAAAACAGTTTTTAACTATTTTGTATGCGTTAGTATTAAATATATACATATTTTTATAGCTGTAAGATTAATATTGTATGAAGCCATTATATACCAGATTTTTATTATTGATCTGCTGTACCCTGCAACTATCTTTGGCTAATGTATCTGAAGTTTTAGCAGCAGGTAAAACACAAGACGATAAGACCTTAAGTCTTAATAAATCAGGTAAATCATCTAAAGCGGGAAGCATATTATCCCTTAGTAAAAATGTCTCAGAGTTCTATAAATCAAATCCTCAGGAAAAGGTTTATCTGCATTTCGACAATACTGCTTACTTCCTTGGCGAAACCATTTGGTTTAAAGCGTATCTGACACAGGTTAACAGGAACTCATTGAGTCAGATAAGCAAGACTCTTTATG